>JAVKCR010000021.1:0-3224 GCA_040222645.1 Rhodospirillales bacterium | reverse complement strand
CTCTACCGCGATCCGCAAGTACTGGTCTTCGACGAGGCGACCTCGGCCCTCGACAACCGCACAGAGGCTGATATCGCCCGCGCCATCCGCTCGATCGCCGGTGAGAAGACGGTGATCATCATCGCTCACCGGCTGACCACGGTGAAGGCCTGCGACCGCATCCTGTTCATGGAGGATGGCCGGCTGCTCGACCAGGGCAGTTTCGATGAACTTGTCGCCCGCAACGCCGCCTTCCGCGATCTGACACAGACGCTGGCCTCGGAACCGGCATGACGCTGCATCTGCGCACATCCGCGGGCTCACTGCCGCAGGGAATGCCGGTGATCGCGGTGACCGGCACCGCCAGGCCTGCCGGCCGCGATACCCTGCCGGGCCTCGCCGAACGACTTGAGCGCGCCTTCGATGCCATCCGCGACGATTGGCAGCATATCGCACACGGGTTGCGCCGGCTCGACGGGCCGGGGCTCGCGGTGATGACGACGGCCGCCGCCAATATCAGCGATTTCGGCCTGATGCTGGCCTGGCGGCGGCTGGCCGGCGAACTTGCCCGGGAAGATGGCGATGTGCTTCTGCTTTGCGACGATGCGCTGATCTATCGCGCGCTGGCCTGCATTCCGGGAATATCTGCCGGCCCGGCGCCGGGAATGCTGCGGCCGGTCGTCAGGAGCCTGATGCGCGGAATTGCTGCCCGGGTTGCCGTTGCGCTTCGCTGCCTGCGGGCGCGACTCGTGCTTTCAGGACTGAAGGCGGTTCAATCCGGCGGCAACTGGATCCTCCTCTACGGCCATCCGGCGAGCAACGCTGACGGCCGCGACGCCTATTTCGGCGACCTGATGCAGCGCCATGATGGCCTGCGACGCGCGCTGCACACCGATTGCGACATCGCCACCGCCAAAAGGCTCGGCAAGGATGGACGCAGTCACGCGCTCCATGCCTGGGGCAGCCTCGTCGAGGCATCGAAGGCGCCGTTCCGCTGGTGGCGGCCTTCAACCGCGCACCTCGATACCGGGTTGCGCTGGCTGGTTCGCCGGGCGGCGCTCAACGAGAATGCCGGCGGGGCCATAGCCATGAACGGCTGGCAGCGCCATTGCCAGGGCCGCTGGCTGGCCGACGTCAAACCGGCGCTTGTGGCATGGCCCTGGGAGAATCATGGCTGGGAACGGCATTTCGTTCCCGCCGCGCGCGGGGCCGGAACACGGACGGCCGGCTACCAGCACACTGTCGTGGGACGCCACCAGTTCAACTTCGCTGCCGCCAGCAATCTCGACCCCGAGGCGGAAACGCCCGACGTGATCTGCTGCAACAGCCCGCGATATCTCGACCAGTTGCGGCGCTGGTGCCGGCCAGGGCAGGAACTTCGCCTCGCCGGTTCCTTCCGCATCCGGCGCATCGACCGCAATGCGCTCGACACGGACGGCCCGGTCTATGTCGCGCTGTGCCCGTTTGCCCCCATCGCGGCGCAGATGATCGCATCCCTGGAGGCGCTGGCGGACAGCGGGCTGGAGTTCGTGGTCAAGGATCACCCGCTCTACCCTTTCGACTTCCGCGAATCGGCGCATCTGAAACGGACCGGACTGACGATCCCCGACTTCCCCGGCATGCGGGCGGTGATCTATTCCACCGGCGCGACCGGGCTTGAGGGGTTGCTTTCCGGGGTGCCGACCCTCAGGTATCTGCCTGACGACCGGGTTGCCCCCGACACCCTGCCGGAAGGTATACCGGTCACGACGGTGACCGCCGAGTCGCTTGGTGCGGCACTCCGCAACCTGCCCGCGCCGGCGGCCATCGGCTACGACGACATCTTCGCGGAAGTCGACTATTCTCTGTGGGACGCGCTGTTCTCGACAGGAAGCGCCATGACCCATATGTTCCCACAGCCCGCAGCGGCCATCGAACCGGCACGCGACAGGAAGGCAACATGAGCAAATTCGTCTGCAAGCATCCCTGGACGCACTTCGAGGTGAACAACCCGAATGGCAGCGTCATGATGTGCTGCAACAACTCGATGGTGCTGGGTAACGTCAACGACCAGTCGCTCGAGGAGATCTGGAACGGCGACGGCTTCCGCAACGTGCGCAAACGCATGATGGACGAGGGCGCGCTGGCCATCTGCCCGCATACCTGCCCGGTGCTGAAGGGCGGCAAGAAGTTCGAGAACATCGACTGGTACGATGAATTGAGCGAGGACGGCGAGGTGCGCGCCAATGCCGAGCTCAACGAGAAGGAATTCGATCTCGGCAGGGTGACGCTCGAAAGCTGGCCACGCTGGTTGCGCTTCACCTATTCCTACGCCTGCAACCTCGATTGCTATCACTGCTACCAGCGCGAGGACGCGACCCAGCGCATGAAGCTCCCCGACAGCTTCATGGACCGGATCGACGAGTATGCCCGGCGCGCGCAGGTCGTATTCCCGTTCTGCGGCGAACCCTTCTTCTTCAAGCCTTTGTTGGAGTTCCTGCAGTGCTACAACACCAACCGCGAGAACCGCTTCTACTTCATCACCCACGCGACCATCCTCACCCCCCGGCTCGAGGAAGTGCTGGCGCGCATGCCGGTCTCAGGCATTTCCGCCTCGCTCGATGCGGGAACGCCGGAAAGTTTCGAGGCGCTCCGGCTGCGGGGACGACGCGGGTCCTGGGACGAGGTGATGACCAATCTGGGCAAACTGGCGAAGCTTCGGCGCGCCAAGGACTTCCCGATGACCTTGTCTATGACCTTGAATTCGGTCAATGCGACAGAGATCGAGATCTTCGTCGACCTGGCGCTCGAACTGGACGCAGAACCGCTGGTGATGCTGGTGACCAACCCCTACCAGACGAAGGAATTCCACGAGAAATTCCTGATCTTCACCGAACCGCAGATGGACGAGATGGACGCGCAGATCGGCCGGGCGCTGAAGAAGGTCCGCGCCGTCGGCTACGAGGATGCCGAGGTGCATCTCAAGCAGTTGCGCCAGGCGCTGCGTTACCACCGCGCCAATGACAACTCAGTTTCGCGTTTCCGCCTCACCCAGGCGGCGCGCAAGGCTTTCCACGCGTTGCCCGAGCAACTCCAGGTCCCGGTGCGTACAGCCGTCAACAAGGTACGCGCCCGCCGCATGGACAGCTATGACGAAGCCAGCGATTCCTGAGGCCATGGCCGGCGACGGCAAGGACGACGTCCGGAAGTTCTGGGGCGAGGTCTACAAGACCGCCTACAGCGACGTCGATGGCGGCCTTGACCGC
>JAVKCR010000020.1:0-8717 GCA_040222645.1 Rhodospirillales bacterium | reverse complement strand
CTCGGCGGCATGGGCCGGGAGGGTGGCGATGAGGCCGGCCGCCAGAACGGCGCCGGCGAAGGTGCAGGCTCGGAAAACTGACCTGACCGATGGCATGAAACGCATGCGTCTCCTCGCTTTCGCGGTTGCTGATCGGGGTTCGAACCCAGTCTTAATATCCGCCGGTTGATGATTCCTTAATTTGCGGCAATCTGTTGCCGCCGCACCGGACCGCGGTTCAAGAACAAGGAAATGACCGATGACGGACGCCAACCCGGTACTGGTTGAGGTGACGCGCGGCGGCATGGTGGAAAGCCGTCATCGCGGCGCGGTCGCCGTCGTCGACGCCCTCGGAAAGATCATCTTCTCTGTCGGCGACGTCGCCGCGCCGGTCTATGCCCGTTCATCGGCAAAGCCGCTGCAGGCGCTCCCACTGGTCGAAACCGGGGCGGCGGACGCCTTCGGCTACGGCGATATCCAGATCGCCCTGTCCTGCGCCTCGCACAATGGCGAGGCGGAGCATGTCGAACAGGTCTCGCGCATGCTGCAGCGCATCGGCCTCGACGGTGACGCGCTGGAATGCGGCATCCAGCTGCCCGACCGCGAGATCGCTTTCCGCCCGCTGATCGAGAACGGCATCGCGCCGCGGCGCATCCACAACAATTGCTCGGGCAAGCATGCGGGTTTCCTGTCGACCGCCATCCACATGAAGGAAGACCATCACGGCTACATCCATGACGGTCACCCCACCATGGACAGGGTCACGCGTGCGATGCGGGAAATGACCGGCGAGACGCCGGAGGCCGCGCCCTGCGGCATCGACGGCTGCGGCATTCCGGTCGTCGGGTTCTCGCTGCTGGGCTGGGCCCAGGGCATGGCGCGGCTGGCCAACCCCGAGGGGCTTGCCCCGGAACGGGCCGCCGCCGCGAAACGCATCGTCCGGGCCATGACCGAGGAGCCGTTCTACGTCGCGGGGCGCGAGCGGTTCTGCACCCAGGTGATGAAGATCGTCCGCGACCGCGCCGCCATCAAGACCGGCGCCGAGGGCGTGTTCGCCGGCGCTTTCCCCGGGCTGGGCATCGGGGTCGCGATCAAGATCGACGACGGCGCCTCGCGCGCCGCCGAATGCGCCATGGGCGCGGTAATGCGCCGGTACGGCATCATCGACGGCGACAATATCGACCGGCTGCGGGACATCATCGAACCGCCGGTGCTGAACCGCGAGAAGCTGGTTTGCGGCCAGATCAGGCCGGCGGCGGGCTGGCTCGACGGCTGAACGCCGTCAGTCCCTGAAGGTCCGCCGGTCCGGTTCCGGCAGGTCGGCGAGATACCTCTTCATCGTCCGGAGAACCGGGCCGCCCTGGGTATGTTGCGGCAGCTCTTCTGTCGGGCCGCCGGCCTTCACCGGACGCTCGGCGAAGCGGCCGAGCGAGATCATCCGGTCATACATCACGATGGCGCCGGCAATCGCCACGTTGATGCAGAACGACATCGGTATCTTGATGACATGATCGCAGCGTTCGAGCATCGCCGGGCTGAGATCGCCACGTTCCGGCCCGAGCACGTAAGCCGCGCGGCGGGGATGACGGAAACTCGGCAGCTCGATTGCGTCTTCCGTCAATTCGACCCCGACAAGCTGGCAACCGGCGGGCAACAGCATCTCCGCGACGCTGTCGAAGGCATAGAAGGGCACGTTCTGCGTGGCGTTCGAGGTATCCGACTTGCGCGTGACCTGCTGGCGGTATTGCGGGTTGATCGCGAACACGAAGCTCGCGTTGAAGGCATTGGCCGAACGGAACAGCGTCCCGATATTCATCGACTTCGATCCGCCCTCGATCCCGATACCGAAGAACCCCCTGACGTTGCTCACGACCCGTCCTTCCCGTCGGTGGCGGCGATGAACTCGGCGATCGGCAACATCAGTTTCGCCAGGTCTTCCGGCCGGCCGAAATAGCCCGGCTCGCCGAATGACGGACGATCGAAGGTCTCCGCCAGGTCGATGACCTGGAACCCGCCGGTCCCCGCCGCATCGAGCAGGCGCGCCCGCAATGCACGATAGGATTCCGCATCGAGACCCTGCCCACCGGGCGGCAGGGCAAGAATGATCCGCGCCGCCGGCAGATCACGTCGAATGCCGCCGGCGGCGCGGAGAATCTGCCGTACGGCGATATCGACAGCCGCAATCCCTTCCAGGTTGAAATCGCGGCGATACCGCGCTTCCGCCTCGGCGTTGTCCGGCGCGATGAACTGGCCCGCTACCGTGGCGCGCAGCACGCCAGCCGTGGACGGCAGGATTTCCGACAGCCAGTCGAGACTGCCGGTATCGGGATTGCCGGGAGATCCCGCGAGGATGGTCTGCGACGACCAGCCGGGTGGTGCATCGGTCCCGGTCGCCAGCGCCACGCGCAGTTCGTTGGGACCGCAGAACAGCACCACGATCTGCGGCGCGACCTCCCTGCCCCAACGGCGCACGATTGCGGCCGACTGATCGGCATTGCCGGCATGCATGGCGAGATTGACCGCCTCGATATCGGCGATCGCGCGCACGCTATTGTCGCGGAGCGCCGCTTCGAGCAGGGACGCCGGATCTTCCGGGCTCGCCAGCCCCTGTGCCAGGCCATCGCCAAGCAGCAGCAACCGCCGCGCCGCGGATGGCGGCGGACTGTCGACGTCCAATGCCGTCCGGAAACCATGCTCGCCGACCCGGATATCCACATGGTCGGCGCGATGCAGGCCCGGAACCAGGTGCCAGCCCGTGTAGGGATAGACCCGGTGCGCCAACCCGTTGCCGCCATTGGCATACATCGCCGGCCGGTCGATGATCGTCTCCTCGATGAAATTGTCGAAGACCTTGATCGCCGCGAGCACCGCCAGCAGGCCGAGAAACCAGGCAAACCAACGGCTGCGCGGTGCGGTGCGCGCGGCGGTATAGGACGGTCCGACCAGGTGCACGAGCAGGAACAACAGGAACAGGATGATGCCGACGACCAGCGATTCCCGGCGGTTCAGGAAGAACAGCTTGTAGAGCACGTAATCCGCGTTCCGGCCAAGCCCGAGATAGGGCGCGAACAGGCTGACGATGACAAGCCCGACGGAAACCGCCAGCAACGAGACCAGCAGGACCTTCCGCATCTCCGACATCGGCCTCAGCTTCACGATTTCGCGCTCCGGTCTGTTCGCACCGTCCGAGGATTATCGGCACCGGCGTTGACCCGCAACCCTGTTGGACCGCGTGATGGCTGAATTGGCCGGGCCGGCCGCTCAGTCCGGGCGATCAACGCTCAGGTAGTGGACCAGGTCGAGACCGGGGGCGTCTTCCCCGGACTGGCTGAGCAGGCAATGGGCCTGGCCGCGATGATGGGTCGCGTGATTGAAGAGATGGCCGAGAATATGGCGCAACGGCATCCTATGCCGGACACCGGCCATGTTGCCGTAGCTCAGGTCACCGGCAAGCTGCGCCGGTTTCATGTCGGCGAGGAGATTGACGATCGTCTCGTCGAAACTCTCACGCGCCGACCAGAGCGCATCGAAATCCTCGTAGAGAACTTCGTCGAGACGGGCGATGCCGCTGTCGCGCCCCTCGATGCGCGATATCCAGATCCGGTCGCCGACCAGGATATGGTTCAGCGTGCGGTGCAACGACCCGAAGAACGCGCCCCGGTCACGCCGGTACGCGTCGTCGTCCAGCCGGGACGCGGCCTCGTAGAGCCGCTGGTTCGCCCAGCGGTTATACCGCGACAGCAGCCTGAAATAATCGAGATCGCTCATCACCCCGCTCCCTGGCGGCTCACCCTCCGGAACAGCATTCGCAGGCTGACCGGCGCCAGCGCCAGGATGTTGCCGGCGATGACCAGCACGACACCGATCATGGCCGGCGCTGTCCATTGGTATCCCTCGAACAGGGTGGAGAGGGCAAGGGCCACCAGCGGGAACAGAACGGTCGCATAGGCCGCACGGTCGGCGCCGATGCGTCCGAGCAGGGTCAGGTAGGCGCCGAAGGCAAGTACGGACCCGAACAGCGACAGGTAGACCAGCGACAATACGTAGGGCGCCCGCCAGTCGACGATGAATTCACGGCCGAGCGCCAGGGCAACCAGCGCCGCGACGCAGGAGCCGTAGAGCATGCCCCAGGCGTTGGTCTGGATCACCGGCAGGCCGCTGCGCTGGTTGCGCCCGGAGATGAGGTTGCCGAAGGAGGCCATCAGGGTGCCGCCGACGCACATCAGCATGCCGCGGAAGCCGTCATCGGCGAGGTCGACCTTTTCAAGTTCGGGCAGGAACAGCAGCGAGATGCCGCCAAGGCCGACGATCGCACCGGCAACAACCCGCGGCCGGACCGGCTGCCCGAACAGCAGCGCGCCGAAGCCGATATTGAAGACGATGATCAGCGAGAAGGACACCGCGATCAGGCCGCTGGTCACGTAATACTGGGCGAAATAGAAGATCAGGTAGTTGCCGGAGAACAGGAAGCTGCCCTGCAACGCCATCCAGAGATGCCGGTTGAGCGGGAACCGGAGCGACCGGCCCGTGACGAGGCACCAGCCAAACAGCGTGAGGCTCGCCGTCAGGAAGCGCCAGACGATGGAAACCTCCGGCGCCACCACGCCGAGCTGGAAGATGATGGCAAACCAGGTGGTGCCCCAGATGAGCACCGTCACCGCGTAGAGGAACCCGTTCGTCATCTGCACTGCCTGTCACGCGAAAGGGTCCGCACCCTTGCAGGCGCAGACCCCGGGAATCGGGAAGCGGCGGGCGCGAGGCCCGCCGCCGGTTCCGGCGTTGGCGGCATCGCCGGATCGGGACAGCTGCCGCCAGCTTGGCGTTTCAGGGGTTACGCCTGCCAGAATGTCTTCTTCGCTTCGACCATGGCTTCGGTGCGGTCGAGGCCGATATCGGCCAGCATGCGGTCATCGAGGCCGGCAAGCGCCCGACGGCTCCGCGCGCGGTCGACGATGTACTTCATGCCACCGAACGCCCGCGCCAGAACGGCGCCGAAGGATTCGGAGGAAGCCTGGGTTCTCAGAACGGTCGTGGTCATTTCAATTCTCCTTGGGTTGGCAGCCCCCTTGGGAAGGAAAGTCGGGGGGAAGGGGCTGCGTCCGTTGAGAGGGAAATTACGGGCGAACTCGTTTCTGCACAAACGACCTTTGCTGATGCTTCGGATAACTTTTGATAATGAATTTATCTTCCGTTCATGTCATTCTCTCGGCCATGAAACATCGCATGCCACCGCTCAATACGCTGCGGACTTTCGAAGCCGCCGCACGCAATCTCAGCTTCACCAAGGCCGCCGAGGAACTGAACGTGACGCAGGCCGCGGTCAGCCACCAGATCAAGGCGCTCGAGGAAAGGCTGGGAATCCAGCTCTTCAAACGGCTCAATCGCGCGCTGGTGCTGACCGACGCGGGTCAATCCTACTATCCCGCCATCCGCGATTCGATCGAGGCGATCCGGGTGGCGACCGAACGGCTTTACGAGCTTGAGAGCACCGGCACGCTGACCGTCACCCTGCTGGCCTCCTTCGCGGCGAAATGGCTGGTGCCCCGGCTGGGCCGGTTCAGGCAGCTGCACCCGGAAATCGACGTGCTGCTCTCCACATCAAGTATGCTCATAGACTTTCAGCGCGATGACGTGGATGTCGGCATCCGTTACGGCGGCGGTACCTGGCCGAATGTCGAGTCCGTCAAGCTGTTCTCGGAAGACCTGTTCCCGGTCTGCAGCCCGGCACTGCTGGATGGCCCGTCACCCCTGCGCAAACCCGAGGACCTGATCCACCACAATTTGGTGCAGGATGCCGGCATGGACTGGCGAACCTGGCTGATCGCCGCCGGCGTCGGCGACATGAAGCCGCATTTCGGCACGTCGTTCCTCGATTCGAGCCTCGCCATGCAGGCCGCCATGGCCGGCCAGGGCGTCGCGCTCGGCCGCATGGCGCTGGTCGCCGACGACCTCGCCGCCGGACGCCTCGTGCGGCCGTTCCGGATATCGCTGCCGTCGAACTACGCCTATTACATCGTCTATGCGCCGCACACCCGGGATTCCCCCAAGGTCCGCGCCTTCTGCGACTGGATGCAGTCGGAGGCCGAGGGCTACGAGCACGACCTCGAGATCTACCGGGCCTGACGGGTCAGCCGCCGGGACGTTCGACCTTCGGGACGCAGGCATAGGGGCCATCGCCGTCGCGGAAGAGGAAGTAATCCTCGAACCGCCCGTCGCAGCCGCCGCCGGTCAGTTCCACCAGCACCGGATGCAGCCAGTCGTCGAGCACGATAGGCCAGATGACGTCCGCCTCGCGCCAGGTCGCGAGCAGCTTCTCCGGCGTCGTCACGCGAAGCGAGAACTTGCCGGGCGCCGGTCCCCAGTTGTAGTCCGGCGTCACGTTGTAGTGCATGTAACCGAGTCTCTCCGCTGCTTCCCGGGTGTCCCGGATCGCCGCATAGCGGGCCAGCTCGTGCTCCACGTTATAGCCGCCCTGCGCGATCAGCGTGACGTCCGGCACGCTGCCGCCCCGCCGGCCGATCTCGCGGACCAGGTACCGCGCCTCTTCCCGCACCGTCACGATGGTCGAATGCAGCGGGTCGCCGACAAGGAATCGGGTCGCGGAATTGACCATGCTGCGGTCAGCCTGCAGCGCGAGCACGCCGAGCAACACGATGACCAGGAATCCGCCGCCAAAGCGGAAACGCTGATTCTGCATGGCGACCGCCGCCACGCCACGGGCAACGGCAAGCCGCCAGATCATCAATGCGCCGGCGATCAGCCCGGCGAACTGGATCAGCCGGAGGTTGGGGCGGAAATAGCGTTCGAAGGATTGCAGGTACCCCGCCTGCTCGACATCGAGGCAGCCGAGATAGGAGAGGTACATGGCAAACGAATAGAACAGGACGAAGCCGACTACCGCGAACGAGAACCAGCGCAGCCGCTGGTCGAACATCGCCGCCAGCAATCCGGCGCCGCCGGCAATCGTCATCGGCAGCTTCCACGAGCCGATATAGGCAAGGCTGTCGCGACCGAACATCCCGGCGGCCAGCGCCGCCTTGTCAGTCATGAAGATGCCGAGCGGCGAATCGTAGGCGGACCACGGGGTGGCGTTGCAATGTTCACCGGTCTTGAACACCACCCAGCTTGCCCAGGCCGCCGCCAGCGGCGCCAGCAGGAGCAAGGCCTGCAACAGCGCGGGGCGAGCCAGCGTTGCAAGGCCGCCCGGACCGCGCCGCCAGGAAAGCCACAGCCAGCCCAGCCAGAATATGCCGAGCGACGGCACGATCGCGATCACGGCGACCTTGAACAGGTAGCCGACCGCCGCCACGAAGCCGATCGTTCCGGCGACCCGTGTCGCCAGTTCAGGCCGGGCAATCCCGGCAAGGCCCAGCAACAGGATAGCCGCCCAGACATAGAGCATCGGACGGTCGATCAGCATGTCCGAGGGGTAGAGCACCCACAACGCCTCGACGGCCGTCAGCAGGAACACCAGCAACGCCGCGCAGAGACCGGCCAGCCCGGTCTCGATACCGTCTCTCCGGCACCAGTCCCGGATCACGTCGAAGGCGGTTCCGATCAGCGCGAGATGCATCAGATAGGGCAACGGACCGAGATCGGCATCCGCGAACCGCCCCCAGACCAGGGACGGGAATGCCGTCATCAGCGGCCAGCCGTTGGTGTAGGCCCCGAGATGGTAATCGAGCCGGTCGGACCAGTAGGCGTTGGCGAGGAAAATCTGCTTTGTCAGGCGCAGCCAGCTTGCCACTTCGTCGCCCGGAAACGGCATGTAGCCGGGAAAGCGGTGCATGGAGGCGACGAGGAACACCACCAGCGTCAGGGTCCAGACGGGATGCGCGAGACGGCCGAAGGCTTCCCGCCGCAATGCCTTGTTCCGGCCGATTCGCACTACCGTCAACAGGATGCCGCCCGCGCCGACGAGCGCGAAGCCGCGCGCCAGCCAGTCGAGCGGCAAACCGAGGACAACATTGCCGAGATAGAGCACCGCGGGAATCGCCAGCATCGCAAGCAGGCAACGCAGCCCGAACCAGTCGCGGCGGTTATCCGTCAGGCCCGGCATGAAGGTGGCGATGCCGAACATGGTCGCGGTGAGCAGGATGAAGTTCATGGATGCCGCCGGCGGGTTTGATTTATTTTCATGCCGCCCCGCTGCTGGTAAGACTTGGGACGGCGCCTCGCTTCGCCGGATAATTGGTCCAGAAATCAGGCAGACGCAACAATCGTGACCCGGGTTACCCTCATACGCCCGCCGATCGTCATACCGAGCGGCAACCAGACGGCGATCTATTCGCCGCCGATCGGGCTGGCCTATGTCGCCGCCGTGCTGCGGGAGGCCGGCCACGACGTGCAGGTGATCGACGCGCTCGGCGAAGCGCTGGACGAAAGCCATCCCGCCGACAAGGACTGCGTGCTGATCGGCATGCATCCCGACGCGATCACCGCCCGCATCCGGGACAACACAGAGATCATCGGGGTATCCGCGGGGTTTTCGTTCGAATGGCCCGTCTGCCGGGAACTGGGCGGGCTGATTCGCCGGCGTTTTCCCGACGCGGTTCTGGTCGCCGGCGGCGAACATGTCACCGCCGCGCCGGAAGACAGCCTGACCAAGAGCGCATTCGACATCGCCGTCCTCGGCGAGGGCGAGGAAACCATGCGCGCGATCGCCGATGCCGTCGCCGCCGGCGCGCTGGATGCCTCGACAATCGACGGCGTGGCCTGGAAGACTGGCGAGGGCGGGG
>JAVKCR010000019.1:0-2135 GCA_040222645.1 Rhodospirillales bacterium | reverse complement strand
AGCTACGAACTGCCGGCCTCGAAGGCTGAGGAACTGTTTGCCAAGGTCGGTAGCAAAGGCATCGGCGAGAAGGAAGTGTTGGTTATCATAGTCCTCGGGGCGGTCGCTTACGCCGTACTGGTTCCTGATGCCTTCAAGTTCTATTTCACCATTGCCGCGGCAGTGGTCGCCGTGGTTGCCCTGCCGCTCGGCCTCTGGGTCACGCGGCGCAATACGGACAGGGAACTGGGAGGCTATCCTCCGGCCAGGGTGCGGTTCCGCAATGACTATTACCGTGTGCAACAGATGATGTCGGTCATGCATGCGCCTGGTCTTGGAACGTTGATGGGCATCTTCATGGGGTTGTTTGGTCTGCTGGCCTTCGTTGCGGGCGTGGGAAGCCTGATTTTTGTAGGTAGCGAAGTCCTGTTCATGCCCGCCGCAGCGATCTTGTTCGGATTGCTGCTGGTCTTCAGCGCTCGCAGCCACCTGAAATATGCCAATGCAAACCGCCGGTTCCGTCGCCGTCATGGCCGCAGGGTCGGGTCGCAGGATCTGCAACCGGTCGACCCGGAAACCGGCAAGATGACGCCGGACCCGTTTTCTGATCCCACAACTTCGAATTTGTAGGAAAGAGAATCTTGGGCGTCGTCCAATTCAGGTGTTGACCACGTGACCCGTCACATCCTCACCGGTATCGGCGAATGCATGGTGGAGTTGGCACCGGCGGGTGACGGGCTGATGCGCCAGTCCTATGCCGGCGACGTGTTCAACACGCTCTGGTATGCCTCCGCCGCGCTCGGCCCCGACTGGTCGACGCGCTTCTTCACCGCCGTCGGCACCGACCCGGTGTCATCCGAGATGCTCGGTTACATCGGCTCGGCGGGTATCGATTGCAGCGGTGTGGTGCGCATACCCGACCGCCGGCCCGGCCTCTACATGATCCGGCTCGACGGGGCGGAGCGCAGCTTCACCTACTGGCGGGAAAATTCGGCGGCGCGCCTGCTGGCCGCGGATTACGAGCGCCTGCGGACGGCAGTGGTTCCATCCCAGGTGATTTACCTCTCAGGCATCACGCTGGCGATCCTGCCGCCCGGCGATGCCGTGGCGTTGACCGGCCTCATGCGGGACTGCCGTGCGGCGGGCGCGACGATCGCCTTCGACCCCAACATTCGCCCGGTGCTCTGGGACGACAGGCAGAGGATGCGCGATACCCTGATGGCGGCGGCGGCGGCCTCCAGCATCGTCCTGCCCGGCTTCGATGACGAGAAGGCGGCCTTCGGCGATACTTCGCCGGAAGCAACCGCCGACCGCTATGCCGCGGCCGGGGCGGGCCTCGTGGTATTGAAGGACGGGGCAGGGACCGTTCTGGTGCGCTCCGGCGGGGAACTTGCGGCCTACCCGACACCGGCGGTCGACGATCCCGTCGATACCACCGGCGCCGGCGATTCATTCAACGGCGCCTTCCTGGCATGCCATATCCGGACCGGCGACATCGCTGCCTCCGTCGCTGCCGGGCAGGCATGCGCCGCCGTCGTGATCCGCCACCGCGGCGCCCTGATCCCGCGGGACCGGCTGGCCGAGGCTGTTGGTTAGGCTGCTTGAGACATCTGTGGCGCAGGCGGGGAGCCGCGTATTCCTGTCGCGTCTATTCCGCAGGTGATTGCCGGACGGACGGATACCCTCGGTGTCACCTGGTTACCGTCTGGATCATGTGAGAAGGGTCAGTCGAGGATTGAACCGCATCCCGATCTGGAGTTGGCGGCATAATCGTGCATTGCCGATCTGTCATGCCGAATGGCGGAAATTTTGCGCTGCCGAGGCATTGAAATATTGTCAAACATGCTCCGCTCTGCAGCCATCAGGCCGACCAATCACAGCAGGTGAGGCCATTGTCTGTTCTTGAAGTTCTGGGATACGTGGCATCGGGTGCGGTATTCGCGACCTTCTGGGTCCGCACGATGGTGCCTCTGCGTGTCCTTGGTATCTGCAGCAACCTGCTGTTCTTCGGCTACGGCCTTTCCGGCGGTCTGACCCCGATCATCATCCTGCATGGATGCCTTTTTCCGCTGAACATGCTGCGGCTGTTCGAGGCGCTGAAGCTGCGCCGCCGGATCCAACAACTGGCAAGGGCGGATTTCAGCGTGGCTTCGCTG
>JAVKCR010000018.1:0-5048 GCA_040222645.1 Rhodospirillales bacterium | reverse complement strand
GTCGATGGCGGCCTTGACCGCGACGGCCTGCTCGCCGCGCTCAATGAATTGCGCGACATGTTCGAGTTCCGGGAAACGCTCGCCGTCACCGAAATGCCGCTCGACGATCTGGCCGGTAAACAGGTGCTGGAGATCGGCTCCGGTGCCGGCGGCCATTCTGCGCTGTTCGCCTCGCTGGGAGCGAAAATGACCTCGGTCGACATCACCCCGGAACGGGTCGTGGCGACGCAGGCAAAGTTCGACCTGCTCGGCGATCTTGCAGAGGGTTGCCGGGCGATGCAGGCAGACGCGGAGAACCTCCCCTTCGAGGACGGCGCCTTCGACATCGTCTATTCCAACGGCGTCCTGCATCACAGCCCGGACACGGAGAAGGCGGTCGCCGAGGCGATGCGGGTGCTCAAGCCCGGCGGCAAGGCCGTCATCATGCTCTATTGCAGATCGTCCTTTCACTACTGGTTCAACATGTGGTTCTGCGTCGGCCTGCTGAAGGGCCGCATGTTCAAGACGGAGAACTGGCTCGGCCAGGCGACCGAATGGATCGGCGACAAACCGCAGACCGCGATCAACCCGGTGACGCGCTGCTACACGGCCGGTGAACTCAAACGATTGTTCGGTCCGAAGGTGGAGCTGAAGCTGCGCAAGACCGAGTTCTATTTTTACCTGATTCCCAAGCTCGGCCGGATCTACCGGCGCTGGCAGATCAAGCGCTACGGCACCCATCCCGGCGGCCGGTTGGTCTATGGCGAACCCTGGCCGGTCTGGTCGCCGCTGGAAGCCTGGCTCGGCCGGCGCATCGGCTGGGCCTGGAACATCATTGCCACCCACCGTCCGGATTCCTGAGGTCACGAAATGATCGACAATCGCAAGCTGGTCTGCGTCATCCCCGCACGCATGGGCTCGTCGCGCTATCCGGGCAAACCGCTGGCGCCGCTGCTCGGCCTGCCGCTGGTGCTGCATGTGCTCGACCGCTGCCGGCTCTACGAGAAGTTCGACGCGGTGGTGGTGGCGACCTGCGACACCGAGATCCTCGACGCGGTCGAGGCGCATGGCGGCCGCGCGGTGATGACCGCCGACACGCATGAACGCTGCACCGACCGCACGGAAGAAGCCATCGACGAGCTGTTCCCCGACCTGGCTGACGACGCCATCGTGGTGATGGTGCAGGGTGACGAGATCCTCGTCTCGCCGGACATGATCGCCCAGGTTGCCGACGCCTTCGTGAAGGCGGACGCGGACGTGGTCAACCTCGCGTCGCGGCTCTACACGGATGCCGACCACGATGACCCGAACACGGTGAAGGTGGTCGCAGCCCCCGACGGCCGAGCGCTCTATTTCTCGCGCTCGCCGATTCCGTCGCGGGCGCGGGTGAAAGAGGTCGCCGCCTACCAGCAGACCGGCATCATCGCCTTCACCAAGGGTTTCCTGAAGACCTTCAGCGAGCTGCCGCAGACCCCGCTCGAGAAGATCGAATCCTGCGACATGATGCGCGTCGTCGAGCATGGCCGCGACATCCGCCTCGTCCATACCGAGACCGAGACCATCGGCGTCGACACGCCCGCCGACCTCCGCCGCGCCGAGGGCCGGCTGCGCGACGATTCCTACACCGCGCGCTACATGACCCTTCCCGCCGCGGAATGAGCGGGGTGGGTGACCAAGCAAACCCGTCATCCCGGACGAGAGCCGGCGAAAGCCGGGGAACGATCCGGGACCTCGGGATCCTGACCGAAACGCCCGAGGTGCCGGGTTCCACCTGCGGCGGCCCCGGGATGACGACCATCAAAGCTATGCGGACATTTCTCACCCCATGACTTCCCCCTCGAAACTCCGCGTCGGGATCGCCGGGTTCGGCGTCGTCGGCGAGCGCCGCCGGCAGCATGTCGACGCCCATCCGGATCTAGTCACCGTCGCGGTCTGCGACCGGCGGTTCGACGGCTCGGGCCGGCTGGCCGACGGGCTCGTGCGTCATGACAATTACAAGCGCCTGCTGGAGGAGGATCTCGACATCCTCTTCGTCTGCCTGACCAACGACATCGCGGCGGAGGTCACCATCGCCGGGCTGGAGCGCGGCCTGCACGTGTTCTGCGAGAAGCCGCCGGGGCGCGATCTCGACGATATCGTCGCCGTGCTCAGGACCGCGCGCGAGCGGCCGGGCCAGAAGCTGAAATACGGCTTCAACCACCGCTACCACGATTCGGTGCGCGACGCGCTCGCCATCCTGCGCTCCGGCGAGCTCGGTCGGGTGCTCAACCTGCGCGGCGTCTACGGCAAGTCGAAGATCATCAATTTCCAGTCGGAATGGCGAACCCGCCGCGCGATCGCCGGCGGCGGCATCCTGCTCGACCAGGGAATCCACATGGTCGACCTTGTGCGGCTCTTTGCCGGCGAGTTCGAGGAGATTCACGCCTTCATCACCAACGAGCACTGGCACCACGACGTCGAGGACAATGCCTTCGCCATGCTCCGCAATTCGGCAGGCATCGTCGCCCAGATCCATTCCTCGGCCACCGAATGGCGCCATCGTTTCCGGCTCGAGATCACGCTCGAGGAAGGCTCCATCGCGCTGTCGGGCCTGCTGACCGGCTCGAAAAGCTACGGCGCGGAAACCCTGACCATCGCCCGCAAGGCGGATGATGATCTCGGCGACCCGCGCGAGGTGACGACCCGCTACAATACCGACCCGAGCTGGGCGGACGAAATCGCCGAGTTCGCGGACGCCGTCAGGGACGATATACCCATCCAGAGCGGCTCCGCTCTCGAGGCGCTGAAAACCATGCACCTGGTCTATCGCATTTATGAAGCCGACCCGGTCTGGTCGGCCCAATGGGGCCTGGATGCCGATCTGCCTGACGACATCCTGGAGATGCTGAGATGAAACCGCTCAAGGGGAAGGCGGCACTGGTCACCGGCGGCACCCGAGGCATCGGCCGGGCCATTGCCGAACGGCTCATGGCCGACGGGGCAACCGTCACCGTGACCGGCATGTCACCGGACAGCGCAGCGCCCGAGGGCTGCGGTTACGCGGCGATCGATTTCAGCGACCCGGCGGCCACCGCGGCCTTCGCCGAGGCGCTGGCGGGCAATGCTCCCGACATCCTCGTCAACAATGCCGGCATCAACAAGATCTCGCCCTTCGGCGAGATCGATTCCGATGATTTCGCCCGCATCCAGCAGGTCAACGTCACCGCCCCCTTCCTGCTCTGCCGGGCCTGCGCACCGGCGATGGCCGCACGCGGCTGGGGCCGGATCGTCAACGTCTCCTCGATCTTCGGCAAGGTGACCAAGGAATTCCGCGCGCCCTATTCCGCCTCCAAGTTCGCGCTCGACGGCATGACCGCGGCGCTGGCGGCGGAATATACCGAGACGGGCGTGCTGGCGAACTGCATCGCGCCGGGTTTCATCGACACGGATCTCACCCGCCGCGTGCTCGGCGAGGACGGCATAAGGGAACTCTCGGCCCGCGTCCCGGCGAAGCGGCTCGGCAAACCGGAAGAGATCGCCGCCTTCGTCGCCTGGCTGGCGGGACCGGAAAACACCTATATCGCCGGACAGAACATCGCCATCGACGGAGGCTTCACCCGTGTCTGACCAGATGGACATCCAGTCGCACAAGGGCACCTACAGCGCCCGGTTCCGCATGGGCGCACTGGCGGCGCTGAAGGGCGATCTCCGGCCCGACATGCATATCGTCATGGACCGGCGCATCGCCGAACTCTACCGCGACGATCTCGGCCCCGTCCTCGACCATCCCTCGCTGCTGCTGCTGGATGCCAGCGAGGAGACCAAGATGCTGGAGCGCTTCCCGGCCTACGTCGAGCATCTCGTGGCACGCAAGATCCGCCGCAACCACCTGCTGGTCGCCATCGGCGGCGGCGTCATCCAGGACACGGTCTGCTTCCTTGCCGCGACCCTGCTGCGCGGCGTCGCCTGGCGCTTCTACCCGACCACCCTGCTGGCCCAGGCCGACAGCTGCATCGGCTCCAAGAGCTCGATCAATTGCGGGGATGCCAAGAACATCCTCGGCACCTTCACGCCGCCGAACGAGATCTTCATCGACGTCTCGCTGCTCGACACACTCGACGAGCGCGACGTGCGGTCCGGTATCGGCGAGATGCTGAAGGTTCACGCCATCGACGGGCCGGACGCGTTCGACCGGATCGCGGCGGCTTACGAGGCTATCCTGGTCGACAAGGCGGCCATGCAGCGCTTCGTGCGCCACGCGCTGGAGATCAAGAAGGGCTATATCGAGATCGACGAGTTCGACCAGGGCCCCCGCAACATCTTCAATTACGGCCATTCCTTCGGCCATGCCATCGAGGCAGCGACCGATTTCGCCATCCCTCACGGGCTGGCCGTGACCATCGGCATGGACATGGCGAACTACGTCGCCGCCGGGTCGGGCCTGACGCCTCGCGCCACCTTCAAGCGCATGCATCCCGTGCTCAGACGCAACTATGCCGGCTACGAGGACCACGAGATCCCGCTGGAGCGGATGCTCGCCGCCATCGCCAAGGACAAGAAGAATGTCGGCGACAGCCTGGTGCTGATACTGCCCGACGAGGAGGCCCGGCTGCAGCGTCGCGAGGTCGCCAATGACGGGACCTTCCGCGGCCTCTGCGCCGACTTTCTCGGCAAGGGCCGCGCAGCCTGATGCGCTCCCGGCTGATGGTTGGCGCCTGGCTTGCCTGGTTCGTCCTCGTCTATGGCGGCTATCTCCTCTCCTCGAAGGACTATTACGTCGTGAAGATCGGCGAATTTCTCAGCTTCCTCGGGCTCGGTTGAATCCATGACCGCCTTGCAGTCGATCCTTTTCGTCGCCCTGCTGGCGCCAGCCAGCACGGGCGCCGGGCTGCTCCTGATCCGTCCGTTGCTCGACCGCACCGGTCTGAACCGGGGTGAACGGCTGCTGTTCGGGTTCGGCACCGGATCGCTGGTGCTGCATTACCTGGTCTGGGGCATTGGCAGTTTCCGCTACGATGTCACGACGATGTCGGTGCTGTTCGTGCTCTGGTGCCTCGCCGGGTTGTTCGGACTCCGGCGCGAGGGCCTGC
>JAVKCR010000017.1:0-4063 GCA_040222645.1 Rhodospirillales bacterium | reverse complement strand
TGTTTTTCCGACCGGACATTCTGATCGTCCCGCCGGTCCTGAGCGGAACAATAGGCAAATTGTTTCGCCCGAGAAAGCGGGATGACGCCTTTACCGCAAGAGAAAAGGCAGGTTTCCGACAGGGAGGCGGGTAAAAGAATGCCCCTGAAACTTTCGTTTCAGGGGCGAGTCTAACAGGGAGGCTTCACGTCTGGGAGACGTGTGATCCGCCACAAGGGAGGGTAGGCGGATCAAGCTACCGGACATGTGGTCCGGCGGATCGTCGGGAGGGAGGGCCCTCGGATCCGTCGCTGCGCAAGCATGTTGCTGCGCTGCAACACGGGATATATAGGGAAGTGCCCGATTTTTCACCACCGCCATTTACGCAACCAAGCCATGCGCAAATTGCATGTCGTTGCCCGGACATAAAACCGGGCGGTGAAAGTCACTCTCGGAATTCAGCCAGTTTCTGAACCAGGAAGTCCCGGAACACGCCGATCCGTTTCGAATGACGCAACTCTTCGGCATACACGAAATAGGCATCGAAGCTCGGGCCGTGCAATCCGGGCAGCACCTCGACGAGACGGGAATATTCACGGGCCATGTATTCCGGCAGTGCAGCAATGCCGAGACCGGCCTGCACCGCGCGGTAGATGCCGTAGAGGTTGTTGACCCGGAGCGCCGTCTTGCGCGGCTGGTCGGTGTCGAGATTGAGCAGCCAGTCGACATCCGCGACCGGGGGCGTGGCGTCGTCGCCGTAGGCGATCAACTTGTGGTGGTCGAGATCCTTGATGGTCTCCGGCGTGCCATGCGCCTCGAGATATTCCTTCGAGGCGTAGACATGGTAGCGCGTGGTCATCAGGTGACGTTGGATCAGGTCCGGCTGGCGCGGCGGCGCCATGCGGATCGCCACATCCGCCTGGCGCATGCCGAGATTCAGTTCCGAATCGTCGAGCACCACGGTGACATCGATACCGGGATAGAGCTCGATGAATTCCTTGATCCGGGGGGTCAGCCAGACCGAGCCGAAGGCGACCGTGGTGGTGATCTTCAGCGGCCCTTCCGGGACGTCCCTGCTCTCGCGGATCTGCTTCTCGGTGACCGCCAGCTTCTCGAACACGTCGTGGACGGTCTTGTAGAGCTTCTCGCCCTGCTCGGTCAGGATCAGGCCGCGCGCATGGCGGTGGAACAGCGGCACGTTCAGGCTGTCCTCGAGACCCGAGATCTGTCGGCTCACCGCCGACTGGCTGAGGCTCAGCACCTCGCCGGCATGGGTGAAGCTGCCGGCGTCGGCCACGGCGTGAAAGACCCGGAGCTTGTCCCAGTCGAGTGTCGAGGCCTGGCGGAAGGGCATGGTCTATTCCGCCGCCTCCTGCGCGGCGGATTCATGGGCGGCGATGAACTTCTCCGCTTCCAGGGCCGCCATGCAGCCCATGCCGGCGGCGGTGATGGCCTGGCGGAAAATCCTGTCCTTCACGTCGCCGGCGGCGAAGACGCCCTCGACATCGGTCGCGGTCGAATCCGGCTTCGTGATCAGGTAGCCCTCCTTGTCCATGGCGAGCTTGCCCTTGAAGATGTCGGTGGTCGGCGTATGGCCGATGGCGATGAACACGCCGTCGGTCTCGAGATCGGTGGTCTCGCCGGTCTTCGCATGCTTCAGCCGGACCCCGGTGACACCCGGGGGGGTGCCGCCGCCAAGCACTTCCTCCAGCACATGGTCCCAGACGACCTCTATCTTCGGATGGCGGAACAGGCGGTCCTGCAGGATCTTCTCGGCGCGCAACTCGTCGCGGCGATGGACCAGCGTCACCTTCTCGGCGTGGTTGGTGAGGTAGAGCGCTTCCTCGACCGCGGTATTGCCGCCGCCGATGACCACGACCTTGCGGCCGCGATAGAAGAACCCGTCGCAGGTGGCGCAGGCGGATACGCCGAAGCCCATGTATTTCTGCTCGCTCTCGATGCCGAGCCAGCGCGCCTGGGCGCCGGTGGCGACGATCACCGTGTCGCCGGTATAGGTATCGCCGCTGTCGCCCTTCGCCACGAACGGGCGCTTCGAGAAATCGACCTCGGTGATCAGGTCGTAGATGATCTTCGAGCCGACATGCTCGGCCTGGGCCTGCATCTGTTCCATCAGCCAGGGCCCCTGGATGACGTCGGCGAAGCCGGGATAGTTCTCGACATCGGTGGTGATGGTGAGCTGCCCGCCCGGCTGCATGCCGGCGACGACGATCGGCTCCATGCTGGCGCGCGCGGCATAGATCGCGGCGGTGTAGCCGGCTGCGCCCGAGCCGATGATCAGTACCCTGGTGTGGTGATTTTGTGCCATGTCTCTCGTATTCCAGTTTTCCCGCAACATAGGGCCGGCAGCGCGCGGCGACAACTGTCTCGCGGCCGGCGGCGCGGATTGCATGTTTCAGTTGACCGGAATACCGAGTTCCAGACGCCTCTTCTTCGACAGGCCCGCCGCCACCAGCCGGTGCGATTCGGCGAGATAGGCCTCGAGATCCGCGTCCGGCAGGCCCGGATCGCCGAAGCACTGGATCCACTTGATCCCGCGCGAGGCGAGATAGGGCGCCGGCCGCAGCCCCGGCATCGAGCCCAGGATGTCATAGGACATCTCGGAAACCTTGAAGGTGATGCCGCCATTCGGCCCGCCCCACATGCCGATGGCGAAGACCTTGCCGCCGACCTTCCAGACGTCGGAGCCGCCCCACTGCACCACGTGGGTGGTGGCGGTGAGGGTGGAGCAGAAAGCGTTGAAACTGTCCGGCGTCATCATCTTGTGGCGAGTATGCCCGAGCGGCAGGGCAACGAGAAGAGTCTATGGACTCCGGCGCGCGGTCCGTGTGACGATCAGCCATAACGAGGCGCGCCGCGGGCGCGTTCAGCCTCCGCGGCCCGCGATAAAACGGGAACGGTTCCGACTGTGCCCTGGGGAAACGGAGGAGACGATCATGACCGCATCGCGTGTTGCGGCCCTTGTAGGGCCCTATCTTTCCGGAAAGACCACGTTGCTTGAAAGCCTGCTCTTCGCCGCCGGCGCGATCCCGCGCAAGGGCTCGGTGAAGGACGGCAATTCCGTCGGCGACAGTTCCGCCGAGGCGCGCTCGCACGGCAATTCGACGGAACTGTCGGTGGCGACCTGCGACTATCTCGGCGACAGCTGGTCGCTGGTGGATTGCCCGGGATCGATCGAGCTTTCCCAGGACGGCCTGAACGCCCTGATGATCGCCGATGTCGCTGTCGTGGTCTGCGAGGCGGACCCGGACAAGGCGATCACGCTGGCCCCGCTGCTCAAGTTTCTCGAGGACCATTCGATCCCGCACCTGATCTTCGTCAACCGCATGGATACCACCACCTACCGCATCCGCGAGATTCTCGCCGCCCTGCAGCAATATTCCGCGCGTCCCCTGCTGCTGCGCGAAGTGCCGGTGCGCGACGGCGAGACGATAACCGGTTTCGTCGATCTCGCCAGCGAGCGCGCTTTCCGCTATGAGGGGCCGGGCAAGGCGTCGGCGTTGATGTCGATGCCGGAAACCGCGCTGGAGCGCGAGCACGAGGCGCGCCAGGAGCTGCTGGAAAGCCTCGCCGATTTCGACGACGGGCTGCTCGAACAGCTGCTCGAGGATTCGACGCCGCCGACCAGCGAGATCTACGCCAACCTCGCCCGCGATATCGCCGACGACCTGATCGTTCCCGTGTTTTTCGGCTCCGCCGAGATGGACAACGGCATCGTGCGCCTGTGGAAGGCGCTGCGCCACGAGACGCCGGGGCCGGAAGTCACCGCCGGGCGCCACGGCATCGAGGCGGAAGGCGGCCCGCTTGCACAGGTGTTCAAGACCGTCTTTGCCGCCCATACCGGCAAGATGTCGATCTCGCGCATCTGGCGCGGCAGCATTTCCGACGGCGACGTGCTGAACGGCGAGCGGGTCAGCGGGCTGTTCCGGCTGAACGGCCAGAAAAGCGAGAAGGCGGCGGCGACCGGTCCCGGCGACGTGGTCGGGCTCGGCCGCATGGAGGGGATCGCCACCGGTGCGATGCTGTCGCCGGACGGCGCCGCCACCGCCGTCGACTGGCCGGCGCC
>JAVKCR010000016.1:0-6023 GCA_040222645.1 Rhodospirillales bacterium | reverse complement strand
TCCCGTCGGAACCCAACACCTCTCGGTTGTCGCCCCACCTGCATTTCGGCGAGCTGAGCAGCCGGCAGGTCTGGCATGTCACAAAATACCGCATGGACCGCAGCCATGGCGGCCCGGTCGAGGTGAACGGCTCGGCCTTCCTGCGCGAGCTGGCCTGGCGGGAATTCTCCTGCCATCTCCTGTCGCGCACGCCCGACTTGCCGGAAGCGCCGCTGAAGCCGGAATATGCCGCCTTCCCCTGGGCGGAGGACTACGACGACGCGCTCACAGCCTGGCAGCAGGGGCGGACCGGCTATCCCCTCGTCGATGCCGGGATGCGGGAACTCTGGACCACGGGCTGGATGCACAACCGGGTTCGGATGGTCACCGCCTCCTTCCTGATCAAGCATCTCCTGGTGCCCTGGCAGGAGGGCGAGCGCTGGTTCTGGGACACCCTCGTCGACGCCGACCTCGCCAACAACGCGGCGAGCTGGCAGTGGGTCGCGGGCTCGGGCGCCGACGCCGCCCCCTTCTTCCGCATCTTCAATCCCATCGCCCAGGGCGAGAAGTTCGACCCCGACGGCATCTATATCCGCAAGTGGGTGCCGGAACTGCGCGGCGTTCCCGACCGCCACCTCCACAAGCCCTGGGAGGCGCCGGGAGACCTGCTCTCTGGCAAAAGCGTCTATCCCGCACCCATCGTCGAGCATGCCGGCGCCCGCCAGCGCGCCCTCGACGCCTTCCACAGCCTGAAGAAGGGTTGAACCGCAGATTCCAAAATGAAGCGATTGCTTCATCACGATTCATATTGACGCAAATATTTCATTCCCTATAATCCGGCGCAGAAACTTCGGATGAGCGCGCCGCCATGCTGCCAGACAGATCCCTGATCGACAGGTTGAGAGACGGCAACGGCGGATTCTCGAAAAGCCAGCGCCTGCTCGCCGCCTTCATCTCCGGCAATTACCAGACCGTCGCCTTCTCGACACTGGCCCAGCTCGCCGAGCTGACCGGGGTCAGCGAGGCGAGCATCGTCCGTTTCGCCCGCGCCCTCGGCTTCAGCGGCTACCCGGCCCTGCAGAAGGAAATCCGCCGGCTGGTGCGCGTCGACCTCAAGGGCACCGACCGCTTCAGCCTGACCAGCGAATATGTCGCCAACGGCGACAGCCCGCTGAAGGTGGTGATCGCCAAGGAGCTGGAGAACATCGCCAGCCTCGAGGAAAACCATGACCGGCGCGCCTTCCAGGAGGCGATCCGCATCCTGACCGGAGCGTCGCGCATCCTCGTTTCCGGCTGCCGCAGCACCGCCTCGATCGCCAACCATTTCTGGTTCGGTCTCGACAAGCTCGGCTTTCCGGCCGACCGCAGTCTCGCCGTCACCTCCGAGACCATGGACAGCCTTGGCCGGATGGGCGGAAACGGCTGCCTCGTCATCATCGGTTTCCCGCGCTACCTGGCCGAGCAGGTCCGCCTGATCGAGCGGGCTCGGCGCCGGTCGATCACGATAATCACCATCACCGATTCACCGCTTTCGCCCCTGCAGGGCGACGTATCGCTCTATGCCCCTGCGGAGTCGGCCTCTTTCGTAGCGTTTCACTGCGCCCCACTGATCCTGATCAACACCCTGCTCAACGAAATATCGCTCGTCGACCGGGACAGAACCCTGAACGCGCTGAGCCGCTTCGAGACCCTCGCCGAAGACGAGGGATACTTCCATCTCACCCCATCGCAGGAATCGAAGTCATGAAGTGGTCCAGAATTTTCGTCCGGGCATTGATGCTCGGCGCTGTTTTCACCGGTCCGGCTGCACTGGCGCAGGACAACAAACCCGTCAATCTCGCGCTCGGCAGCGTCGCCGCCACCTCCGGCGTCTACGCCTTCTCGGTCGCCCTCGCCAATGTCGTCTCGAAGAACGATACCGGCCTCAACGTCACCGCCGTCGAGGGCGGCGGCGGCTTCGATCATGCCAAGCTGATGAAGCAGGGCGTGCTCGACCTGTAGGTCAGCGGCAGCCCGGCCGTGGTCAGCGCGGTCCGGGCCGGCACCGGCGGCTTCCAGAAGGAAGGCGCGTGGGAGCCTGCACGGCTGATGTTCATGCGCAACGTCAACGTCGCCCGCGTCTATGTGCGGGCCGACCTCGCGGCCAGCGACAATGTCCGCAGCTGGGCCGACCTGAAGGGCAAGTCCTTCGGTCCTGGCGTTCCCGGTTCGCGCGACATGTCCCGGGCCATCGCCGCCAACAAGCTGCTCGACAGCGGCATCGAGATGGTCCCGGGCTCGCTCGATGACACCACCTCGAAGCTGAAGGACGGCTCGCTCGCCGGCATGCTGAAGGGCAGCCCGCATGACCGCTTCGACACCGCCATGCTCGCCGTGCATTACGCGACACCGCTCGTCGTCGTCGGCTTCCCGGAAGACGAGGCGAAGAAGATCCTCGGCAGCGACCCCAAGACCACCTTCACCCCCACCCCGAAGGGCGGCATCCGCGAACTGCCCGATGTCGGCCCGATCACCGAGATGAGCTCTGCCGTGATGGTGATGAGCAGTTCCAACATGAGCCAGGAAACCGGCTACCGGGTCGTCAAGGCGGTCTATGCCGGCTGGGCCGAGATCAACGAGGCATTCGCACCGACCAAGGGCCTCGACCCGATCGCCGACGCCATCCGCCAGACACCGGACGTGGACGGTCTCCTGTTCCATGCCGGCGTGGTCCAGTACGCCCGTGAAATGGGCATCGACGTTCCGGACCGCCTGGTGCCGCCGGAATACAAGGCGGTCAGCAAGTAACACCCCGTCGACCTCGGCTCCGCCGGTCACCCGGCCGGCGGAGCGCCCTTCCCGCAAACCGGAGCAACCGTGATGACCGAGACGCTGCGCCGCCGCGCGGCCAGATGGTGCGCGACCGCTTTCGCGCTGTTCCAGCTGGTCGTGCCGGTCTGGGTTCCGCTCTACGACATGCAGCTTCGCGCGCTGCACGTCACGCTGGTGGTGGCGGCGATCCTGCTCATCGCCCCGCTGTTCGGCGAACGCCGGGGCGTCCTGTCGCTGGTCATCGACGGCCTGCTGATCGCGATTGCCGCGGTCGCCAACCTGATCGTCTTCCTGAACTGGGAGGAGATCGCCACCTTCACCTCCTCGGCGGAGACCATCGACCTGCTGCTCGGCGCGGTGCTGATGCTGACCGTGCTCGACGCCGCCCGGCGCGCGGCCGGTCTCGCGATACCGCTCTTCGTGCTCGCGATCTTCGCCTATGTCTTCGTCGGTCCCTGGATGCCCGGCATCTGGACCCATCCCGGCTTTCCGCTCTCCTACGTCGTCGAGAGCCTCTATTACTCGACCTCGGGTCTCTACGGCTCGCTGACCGGAACCTCGGCGACCTTCATCGCCATGTTCATCATGTTCGGCGCGCTGTTGCAGGCGACCGGCGGCGGCCAGACCTTCATGGACCTCGCGCTCCTGATCGCCGGCCGTTCCACCGGCGGGCCGGCCAAGGTCGGCGTCGTGGCGAGTGCACTGTTCGGCATGATCTCGGGCAGCGCCGTCGCCAATGTCTCGGTCACCGGCAACTACACCATTCCCCTGATGCGGCGGCTCGGCTACGAACGGAACTTCGCCGCCGGGGTCGAGGCGATGTCGTCGACCGGCGGCGGCATCACCCCGCCGGTGATGGGCATCACCGCCTTCATCATGGCCGACATCCTGAATATCCCCTACCTGCAGGTGATCGGCTACGCGGCCATTCCCTGCCTGCTGTTCTATACCGGCATCCTCGCCGGGGTGCATTTCAAGGCGCGTCGCTCCGGCCTCGCCCCGGCGCCGGCTTCCGAACTGCCGCGCGCCCGCGACGTGCTCACCTGGTCGCGGCTGACCCCGCTGTTCCTGCCGGTCGGGATCCTGCTTTTCCTGCTGTTCCGCGGCGCGAACCTGACCGCCGCCGGCTTCTGGGCCTGTATCGCGGTCGTCGTTCTGTTCCTGTTCGCGGACCTCAGGCCGTCCGGCATCGCCGGACGTGCCCGGCGCCTGGTTGCCGCGCTCGGCGACAGCGGCGAGGCGATCGCGCGTATCGCGCCGGTGCTGATCGCCGTCAGCCTGTTCACCAGCCTGCTCGGCCTGACCGGCGTCGCGCCGAAGGTCAGCGGCCTG
This sequence comes from Rhodospirillales bacterium, assembly GCA_040222645.1. GTDB lineage: Bacteria > Pseudomonadota > Alphaproteobacteria > Rhodospirillales > HT1-32 > HT1-32. The sequence goes on along the minus strand of JAVKCR010000016.1, from coordinate 1,901 downwards.
ATTCTCGACATGGGCGGCGAGACGCTGATCGCCTCGCTGGCGGTCGCCGCCATCATTCCGCTGGTGCTCGGCGCGCCGCTGCCGGTGACCGCAACCTACATCCTGTCGGCCGCACTGATCGCGCCGGCGCTGATCCGCCTGCAGCTCGACCCGGTCTCGGTGCACATGTTCCTGCTCTACTGGGCGACGCTGGCGTCGGTCACGCCGCCAACCTGCACCGCCTGCGTGATCGGCGCCAGCATCGCCGGCGGCAACTGGTTCCGCACCTCGCTGGTCGCCATGCGGCTCGGCATCGTCGCCTTCCTGATGCCGTTCTTCTTCGTTCTCAACCCGGCGCTGATCGCCCGCGGCCCGCTGTTCGACGTGGTGACCGCGACCGCCAGCGGCCTCGCCGGTGCGGTCCTGCTCGCCGCCGGGTTCTTCGGCTACCTGACCAGCCCGCTCAACCTCGCGGTGCGCGGAATCTACCTCGTTGCCGGCTGCCTGCTGCTGGCGCCCGACAACCGGCTGTTCCTCGCCGGCATCGCCATCGCGCTCGCCGGCTATGGCATCGAGTTCTTCTCCGCCCGCCGCCGTGCGGGCCGCCCCCTCCCCTGACAGAAAGGATGCCTTGAATGGCCACCCCGTCTGCGCCCGACAGTCTTCGGGTCATGATTTCCACCGGTCATCTCGGTACCGCGCCGTCGAGCCCCGAGAGTTTCCTCGCGGGCATCGACACGCTGCCTGACTATCTCGTCGCCGACGGCGGCAGTTCCGATCCGGGGCCGGTCTATCTCGGCGAGAACATCATGCTCGGCCATTTCGTCCGCGACGAACTCGAGCTGTTCCTGACCGAAAGCCGCAAGCGCGGCATCCCGATGATCATCGGTTCGGCCGGGGACACCGGCAGCAATTTCGGCGTCGATCACGTCGTCGGCCTGCTCAAGGAAATCGCGATCGAGCACAGGATACCGAAATTCCGCATCGGCTATTTCTATTCCGAGGTCGACCCGGCCTACCTGAAGGCCAAGCTGGCCGCCGGCGAGAAGCTGACGGGGCTGGGCGGCTTTCCCGATCTCGTGGCGGACGAGGTCGATTCCGCGGCCCGCATCGTCGCGGTGGCCGGAATCCATCCCTTCCTCAAGCTGCTGGAGATGGGGGCGGACGTGATCATCGGCGGGCGCTGCGGCGACATCAACTTCACCGCCGCTCCCTGCATCGCCGCCGGGTTTCCCGACGCGCTCGCCTATCACATGGGCAAGATGATCGAATGCGCCTCGCTGGTCGCCGAACCCTTCATGGGCAAGGAGACCATCATCGGCACCATCACCCAGAACGACATCCGGCTGACCCCCTACCATCCGGGCCAGCGCTGCACGGTGGCGTCCGCCGCCGGCCATTCCATGTACGAGCGCGAGACCCCCTATTACGAACATACCCTCGGCGGCCTGCTCGACATGAGCCATTGCACCTACGAGCAGTTCGACGAGCGCACCTGCCGGATCGCCGGCGCGCATTTCGAACCCGCCCGGGAATTGCGGGTCAAGATCGAGGGCGCCCGCAAGGTGGGCGAACGCTACATGGGGTTCGTGGGCCTGCGCGACCCGCATGTGGTGCGCCATGTCGACGATGCCATCGCCTGGTGCAGGGAGGCGGTCGCGAAGCGGTTCGGCAAGGAGACCTACGAACTCCACTTCCATGTTTTCGGGCGGGACGGCGTCCTGAAGGAACTGGAGCCCGTGCGCCCCTCGCTCGCCCACGAACTCGGCATCGTCGTCGAGGGGCTGGCGCCGACCGACACGCTCGCCGCCAAGATCACCGACTTCGCGGTGCGCATGTTCTTCCTCGCCCGCATTCCGGGCGTGAAGGGCACCGCCGGCACCGCGGCCACCACCAAGCAGACCATGAAATCGTCGCCGGGC
>JAVKCR010000015.1:0-11625 GCA_040222645.1 Rhodospirillales bacterium | reverse complement strand
CGACTGGCTGCTCTCGCCAATCTTCATCGTCATGCAGACAGCCCCCCTCGCCGCCCTGATCCCGCTGCTGGTGATGGTCTACGGTATCGGACTGACATCGAAGGTCTCGGTGGTCTGCATCATGGCGATGCCGGTGATCGTGCTGAACACCGCCGGGGCGGTACGCAACACGCCCGCCTCGATCATCGAGATGGGGCGCGCCTTCCTCGGCAACCGGCGCGACATCGTGCTGAAGATCGTCCTGCCGTCGGCGTCTCCGATCATCTTCGCCGGTCTCAGGCTTGGCGTCTCCGCCGGCTTCATCGGGGCGATCCTCGCCGAACTCAAGATCACGCCGACAGGTGTCGGCGACATCATCACCTACAGCCGGTCGATCGCGGACTATCCGAGCATGTATGCCGCCATCGCCTCCATCATCATTCTCGCGGTTTTGTTCCTGAACCTGCTGGAACGCCTCGAGGGTGCGCTTTTCAAGGGTAGTGTCCGTGCTTACGCAGCCGACTGAACAATTTTCGGGAAATCCATCCAAGATGACCAACGAATCCGCCGATATTGCCGTCAGCGTCCGGAATGTCTGCAAGACCTACGGTGACGTCGAGGCGCTCAACGACATGTCCCTCGATTTTCCGCGCGGCCAGTTGACTTCGCTGCTCGGGCCGTCCGGTTGTGGCAAGACGACGCTGCTCAAGATCGTGGCCGGCCTCCTGCCGGCAAACAGCGGCGAGGTGCTGGTGAACGGCAAGCCGGTCACCGGGCCGGGACCGGACCGTGCCTTCGTGTTCCAGGATTTCGCCCTGCTTCCCTGGGCGAGCGTGCTGCGCAATGTCGCCTTCGGCCTGGAACTCCGCGGCGTCGGGCGCGAGGAACGAGAGGCCATCGCCACGAAATACATCGCCGATGTCGGGTTGACGGGGTTCGAGAACGCCTATCCGCACGAACTGTCCGGCGGCATGCGCCAGCGTGTCGGGCTTGCCCGCGCGCTCAGCGTCGATGCCGATGTGCTGCTGATGGACGAGCCGTTCTCTGCTGTCGACGAGCAGACCCGGCGGAAATTCCAGGAAGACCTGCTGGCGCTGGTTAAGAACGAATCAAAGACCTTCATCTTCGTCACCCACTCGATCGAGGAGGCGGTCTACGTCTCCGATCAGGTGGCGCTTCTGCTGCCGCGGCCGAGCCGGGTCTCCGAAATCATCCGGCCCAGCGGTTTCCGCAACAAGGACGTCGACAGCATCCGCCGGGACCCGGAATATCTCGATATCGTCGACCGGATCTGGGCCTCGCTCCGGTCCTACGTGGAGTGACCCGGCAATGACGCTCTTCGGTTGGAAACTGCCCGCGATGTCGTCATTGATTCTCTGGGCCATCGCCTGGGAGATCTTCGGACAAAGCGAATTCACTTTCTTCGTCCCGCCGCTTTCGGCGATTCTGGCGACGCTCCTCGAAATCGGCGGCACCGCGGCCTTCCTCAAGGCGCTCGCCGATACCGGCTACGCCTTCTTCACCGGCACCTTCTTCGCCATCGTTATCGGTGTGCCGACCGGTATCCTGATGGGCAAGAGCCGGCTCATCGACGAATTGTTGCTGCCCTGGGTGAACATGTTCCTTTCGGCGCCGCTGACGGCGCTGGTGCCGGTGCTGATGGTGCTGTTCGGCTTCGGGCTGAAGGCGATCATCATCACCACGACCCTGTTCGCGATCTGGATCATCGTGCTGAACTCGCGCGCCGGGGTCATGCAGATCAACCGCTCGCTGGTCGATATGGCGCGATCTTTCGGCGCCACGCCGTTCGCTGCCTTCACCAAGATCTATTTCTGGGCGGCGTTGCCGGAAATCCTCGGCGGTGTGCGCATCGGCTTCATCCGCGCGGTGAAGGGCGTGATCATCGGCCAGCTGCTGATCTCGGTGGTCGGCTTCGGGGCGTTGTTCGAACTCTACTCCACCAATTTCCTGATGAAGCATTTCTGGGCCGTGCTGATCGTGCTGTTCGCGATCGCCTTCCTGCTGGCCGAGGGGCTGGCATGGCTGGAACGCCGGGTGGAATATTACGCGGCCCGGCGCTGACCGGCCAATACCGCCTCGGTCAGATGATGTCGGAGGCCACCTGCATGGTGATGATCCGGTCCGGGTTGGACGTGACGTAGCCGTTGTTGCGGCGGGTCCCCTTCTTCACCTTGTCGATCTCGTCCATACCGTCGACCACCTGTCCCCAGACGGTATATCGCCCCTGAAGGTTCGGCGCCTCGTCATAGACGAAGAAAAACTGGCTGTCGGCGCTGTTCGGGTCGTCTTCCCGCCGCGCCATCGCCACGGCACCGCGCTTCATCGGGAGATCGGAGAATTCTGCCGGGATGCTTTCGCCGGATCCTCCGCGGCCTCTGCCGGTCGGATCACCGGTCTGGGCGATCAGGCCGTCGATGACGCGGAAGAAGGAAAGCCCGTCATAGAACCCCTTGCGCACCAGCTCCTTGATCCGCGCGACATGTTTCGGGGCCACGTCGGGCAGCATCTTGATCACCACCGGCCCGCCCGGCATCTGCATGATCAGGGTGTTCTCGGCGTCGCCGATCGAGGAAAGCTGCTGGGCGATTTCCTTGGCTTTCTTCTCGGCGGCGATGATGTCCGACGCGACGCGCAGGCTGATCATGGCGTCGGGATGGGCAACACGGCCGTTCTTGCGGCGGTCGCCCTTCTTGATGTCGTCGACATATTCCAGGCCGCTGATCACCTCGCCGAAGACCGTGAACTGTCCATCATAGGTCGTAATGTCGCCGGTCAGGATGAAGAACTGGCTGTCAGCAGAATCCAGACTCTTCTTTCGCGCCATGGAAACGGCGCCGCGGACATGCTTGAGATCGTTCAGTTCCGCCGGGATGGTTCTGCCGGTGCCGCCGGTGCCATCTCCCTTGGGGTCGCCGCCCTGGGCGAAATAGCCATCGATCACCCGGTGAAAAGTGAGGCCGTCATAGAAGGCGTCGCGGGCCAGTTCCTTGATGCGCTTCACATGCTTTGGCGCCTTGTCGGGGCGCAGCTTGATCGCGACGGGGCCGGAGCGAAGTTCGAGAATCAGGGTGTTCTCCGGATCTTCAAGCCCTTCGATCAGGCTCGAAACCTTGTTCTCCGCCCGCTCGATATCCGCCAGCACCCGGATCGAGACGACCCGGTCGGGATCCTGGACGATACCTTTCTCGGCGGCGGTTGCCGACTTGATCTGCAGCACGAATTCCATGCCGGACACGACCTTGCCGAAAACCGTGTACTGGCCGTCCAGCTGCTCGAACCGGCCCATGGTGATGAAGAACTGGCTGTCGGCCGAATCCTTGTCGGATTTCCGGGCCATCGACACGGTGCCGAGATCGTGCGGTTCCTTGGAGAATTCGGCGTCGATGGTCTTGCCCGTGCCACCCGTACCGTTGCCGCGCGGGTCACCCGTCTGGGCAATATAGTTCTCGATGACACGGAACCAGTTCAGACCGTCGTAAAAGCCCTCGCGCACCAGTTCCTTGACGCGCGCGACATGGTTCGGCGCCAGGTCTGGCCGCAGTTCGATCACGACCTTGCCGCTCTCCAGTTGCATGATGAGCGTGTTCTCGGGATCAAGCCCTTTCGCCTCCCCCTGCGCGAAAGCCGTGCTGTTCGCGGCAATCAACAAGAGGAATGAAACGACGAGGCGCAACGCCCGAACTTTCATCGATCCAACTCCCATCCTGTTCATTCTCGTCCATATACCATGACAAACCGCTATCGGCCAAATTCATGCCGGCGGTCGGTCAAGCTCTTCTTGTATTCCGTGCGTATTATATAGGCCCGTTCTGGCAGAAATAAGGCCCGAGCAAGAAATTAATCTTGTTTGGGTCTGTTCGATTACTCTGTTCGAGCTTTCTTCGCAGGTTCGGCGAGCGGCCGGCGGGACGGGTTCCGAGTCGGCCCGGAGAGAGGCATGCGCCGCCCCGATACTAGTCCTGCTTACCTTTCAGCGCCGTGACGATGCGTGGCGATACGAAGTGGCTCACATCTCCGCCAAGCCGGGAGATTTCCTTCACGAAGCGCGATGAAATGAACTGGTGGCGGTCGGACGCCATCAGGAACACCGTCTCGATGCGCGGGTTCAGCCGGGCGTTCATCCCGGCCATCTGGAACTCGTACTCGAAATCGGAGACCGCGCGCAGACCGCGAATGATCACCTTGGCGCCACAATTCTCCGCGAAATTCATCAGCAGTGAATCGAACGGCCGGACCTCGACTGTCGTGGTCGAGGCCGGCAGAGCCGCAACTTCCGCTTCGATCTGGGCGACGCGCTCCTCCAGGGTGAAGAGCGGGCCCTTTCCGTCATTTACAGCGGCCCCGATGATCAGCCTGTCCACCACCCGCCGTGCGCGGGCGATGATATCCAGATGACCGTTGGTGATCGGGTCGAAGGTGCCGGGGTATAGCCCGATACGTTCCTCAGCCATTACCGCCGTCTCCGTCCGGTGCGGGCGGCTCACCGCCGGCATCGCCGTCGTTCACGGCGTCGGCTTCACCGGGAGCCTCGGCCTGTACTTCCGCACCGTCCTCTTCCTCGGCCATGCTGTCCTGCAGGCCGGTGACGGAGACCACTGTCTCGTCCTCGGCGGTATTCAGCAGGCGGACGCCCTGAGTCTTGCGGCCGGCGATACGAATGCCGTGAACCGGTATGCGGATCAGCGTACCCGCATCGGTGACCATCACGAGCTGGTGGTCGTTCTCGACCGTGAAGGAGGCAACGATATCGCCGTTGCGGTCCGATGGATCGATGTTCCAGATACCTTGCCCGCCGCGGTTGGTGATGCGGTATTCATAGGCCGAAGAACGCTTGCCGAAGCCGTTCTCGGTGACCGTCAGGATGAACTGTTCCGCGGCCTCGAGCTTGGCGACGTCTTCCTCGCTGAGGCGCTCAAGCACAGGCAGTTCGGTGGTGGATTCGCCGTTCTCACCGTTCTCGCCGTTTTCCATCCGGCGCTTGGCGTTGGCGTAGCGGATATATTCGTCCCGCGCTTCGATATCGATCTCGGTGTGGTCGATGATCGACATGCCCATCACCCGGTCGCCGTTGAGCAGCCGGATGCCGCGCACGCCGGTCGAATTGCGGCTGGAGAAGACGCGGACATCGACGACGGGGAAGCGGATGCATTTGCCTGACTTGGCAACCAGCAGCACATCCTGGTCCTCGCGGCAGGATGCGACCGAGACGAGCCTGTCGCCGTCATCGAGCTTCATCGCGATCTTGCCGTTGGCGCGGACGCTGACGAAATCGGACAGCGAGTTCCGCCGCACCCCGCCGGAAGCGGTCGCGAACATCACGTGCAGATCGTTCCAGCTCTCCTCGTCCTCGGGCATCGGCATGATGGTGGTGATGGTCTCCCCGTCCGCCAGCGGCAGCAGGTTGACCAGCGCCTTGCCGCGCGATTGCGGCGAGCCGAGCGGCAGGCGGTAGACCTTGAGCTTGTAGGCCATGCCGGCCGACGAGAAGAACAGCACGGGGGTGTGGGTGTTCACCACATGCACCGACGAGACGACGTCCTCGTCGCGCGTCGACATGCCCGACCGGCCCTTGCCGCCGCGGCGCTGCGCCCGGTAGGTGGAAACCGGTACGCGTTTCACGTAGCCGCTGAGGCTCAGCGTGATGACCATGTCCTCGCGCTGGATCAGCGCCTCGATATCCTGCTCGAACTCGACGTCTTCCAGCGTCGTGCGGCGCGGATCGCCGAACAGCTGGCGCATTTCCTCGAACTCGCCGCGCATCACCTCGATAAGCTTCTCGCGGGATTGCAGGATCTCGAGAAATTCGGCGATCTGGGCCGCGATCTCACGGGTTTCCTCGACCAGCTTCTCGCGTTCCAGCCCGGTCAGGCGGTGCAGCCGCAGGTCGAGAATGGCACGCGCCTGGACCTCGGAGAGCTTGTAGTGGCCGTCGACCACGCGATGTCCAGGATCGTCGATCAGGGCGATGAAATCCTCGACATCCGCTGCCGGCCAGTTCTCGTCCATCAGCCGCTGGCGCGCGGTCTGGGGATCGGGCGCGGAGCGGATCATGGCGATGACGGGATCGAGATTGGTGATCGCCACCAGCAGGCCCGCCAACACATGTGCCCGGTCACGGGCCTTGGCGAGTTCGTAGCGGGTCCGCCGGGTGATGACCTCCTCGCGGAAATCGACGAACGCGCCGATCATGTCCTTGAGGTTCATCACTTCCGGCTTGCCGCGGTTCAGCGCCAGCATGTTCATGCCGAAACTGGTCTGCAGCGAGGAGAAACGGTAGAGCTGGTTCAGCACCACCTCGCCCATATGCCCCTTCTTGACCTCGACGACGACGCGCACGCCATGGCGGTCGGATTCGTCACGAAGATCGCTGATGCCCTCGATGCGCTTGTCGCGCACCGCATCGGCGATCTGCTCGACCATGCGGGACTTGTTGACCTGGTAGGGAATCTCCGAGATCACGATGATCTGGCGGTCGCGGGCGGTTTCCTCGACCTCGGCGCGGCCGCGGATGACGATCGAGCCGCGGCCGGTATGGTAGGCCTGACGGATGCCGGACTTGCCGAAGACGATGCCGCCGGTCGGAAAGTCCGGACCCGGAATATGCTGCATCAATTCGTCGATCTCGATCGCCCGGTCGCCGATATAGGCGATGCAGGCATCGAGCACCTCGCCCAGGTTGTGCGGCGGGATATTGGTCGCCATGCCGACGGCGATGCCGCCGGCGCCGTTGACCAGCAGGTTCGGGAACTTCGACGGCAGCACCGTCGGTTCCTGTACCGTGTCGTCGTAGTTGTTCTGGAAATCGACCGTGTCCTTGTCGATGTCCGACAGCATCTCGTGGCCGGACCTGGCCATGCGGGCCTCGGTATAACGCATGGCCGCCGGCGGGTCGCCGTCCATGGACCCGAAATTGCCCTGCCCCTCGACCAGTTGCAGGCGCATGGAGAAATCCTGCGCCATGCGGACCATCGCGTCATAGATCGCGGAATCGCCGTGCGGGTGGAACTTACCCATGACGTCACCGACGATGCGCGAGGATTTGCGCAGCGGCCGGTTATAATCGTAACCGCCATCCTTCATCGCATAGAGAATGCGCCGGTGGACCGGTTTCAGCCCGTCGCGGACATCCGGCAGCGCGCGGCTCACGATCACGCTCATGGCGTAATCGAGATAGGATCGCCGCATTTCGTCTTCGATGGTTACCGGCAGAATGTCGGAGGGGGCCGGTGCGCCCAGGATTTCGTCGCTCAAAGGTCCGGATACTTCCGTTTGTTTTCAAGGAATTGCAGGTTGTTCCTGCAAGCCGGCGCGACCTCGGGGAGAGGCAGCGATTCGACCCGTATTTATAGCACTTTGCGCAGGTGCGAACAAACCTCGGGCAGGCTTTTGAGACAAAATAGAATCCCCGCGCGAAGCGGGCATGCGCCAGCCCCAACGATACGCCGCCCGAAGAGGGGTCACGCGACGCTCATGCCTGCATCCTGAACCGCGATTTCAGCGGTCACATGCCGGACCGGTTGCGGATTCCGGACCAGGCGAGCAGGATCAGAACGGGATTTCGTCGTCGAGATCGTCGCCGCGATCGAAACCGCCGCCGCTGCCGCCGCCGGAACCGCCGCGGCCATAATCGTCGCCACCGCCCCCGCTGCCGCCGCCGCGGCCGTAATCGTCACCGCCGCCGCCATAACCGCCGCCTCCGCCGCCGGAGCCACCGCCGTCGCGGCCATCGAGCATGGTCAGGGTCGAGCCGAACCCGTCGAGCACCACCTCGGTGGTGTAGCGGTCCTGGCCGGACTGGTCCTGCCACTTGCGGGTCTGCAGCTTGCCTTCGATATAGAGCTTCGAGCCCTTCTTGACGTAGCGTTCGATGACGTCGCTGAGACCCGGCGAGAAACACACCACGCGGTGCCATTCGGTCTTTTCGCGGCGTTCGCCGGATTGCTTGTCCTTCCAGCTTTCCGAGGTGGCAAGCCGGATATTGGCGATCTTGTTGCCGTTCTGGGCATGCCGGATTTCCGGATCCGCGCCCACGTTGCCGATAAGAATGACCTTGTTTACCGAACCCGCCATTGTACTTCCCTGCGCTCTTTACTGGCCCTCGGGCCACCCGCTCTCTATATGACGGGCACTGTACAGTTTTTGACGCCCCCTTCCAGACGTACTTATCCACAAGGTGAGCCGAAAACGGACTCGCCAGCCCATGCTGCAATGCCATATAGACTGAGAACCAACTAGGAACATCCGGACAGACGATGACCTCACCGAAGATCTCGATCCGCGGCGCGCGCGAACACAACCTCAAGAATGTGGATATCGACCTGCCGCGTGACTCTCTCGTGGTGCTGACCGGGCTGTCCGGTTCCGGCAAGTCGTCACTCGCCTTCGATACCATCTATGCCGAGGGCCAGCGTCGCTACGTGGAAAGCCTGTCGGCCTATGCGCGGCAGTTCCTCGAACTGATGCAGAAGCCGGATGTCGACCTCATCGAGGGGCTGTCGCCGGCGATTTCCATCGACCAAAAGACCACCTCGAAGAACCCGCGCTCAACCGTTGGCACGGTGACCGAGATCTACGATTACATGCGGCTGATGTTCGCCCGGGTCGGTGTCCCCTACTCGCCTGCGACCGGCCTGCCGATCGAGAGCCAGACGGTCAGCCAGATGGTCGACCGGATCATGGAGATGCCGGAAGGCACGCGCCTGTTCATCAACGCCCCGGTCGTGCGCGGCCGTAAGGGCGAGTACCGCAAGGAACTGGCGGATTATCGCCGTCGCGGCTTCCAGCGCGTCAAGATCGACGGCGAGGTCTACCGCATCGAGGAGGCCCCGGCGCTCGACAAGAAGTTCAAGCATGACATCGACGTGGTCGTCGACCGCGTGGTGGTGCGCGAGGATATTGCCTCGCGGCTTGCCGAGAGCCTCGAGACCGCCCTTGAACTGACCGAGGGTATCGCCATCGCCGAGAACGCGGATACCGAGGAGCGTTCGGTGTTCTCAGCCAAGTTCGCCTGCCCCGAATCCGGCTTCACCATCGACGAGATCGAGCCGCGGCTGTTCTCCTTCAACAACCCGTTCGGCGCCTGCCCGTCCTGCGACGGGCTGGGTGTCGAGCTGGTGTTCGATTCGAACCTTGTGGTGCCGGAGCCGGACAAGCCGCTCAGCCTCGGGGCGATCGCGCCCTGGGCGAATTCGAGTTCGAGATATTACGACCAGACGCTGCGCAGCCTGGCGAAGCATTACGGCTTCAACCTGGCGAGCCCGTGGTCGGAACTGCCGAAGAAGGTGCAGGACGTCATCCTGTTCGGGTCCGGCGCCGAGGAAGTGACGCTGGAATATGATGACGGGCTTCGCACCTACAAGACGAAGAAAGCCTTCGAGGGCGTCGTGCCGAACATGGTCCGACGTTTCCGCGAGACGGATTCGAGCTGGGTGCGCGAGGAACTGGGCAAGTACCAGTCGAACAATGCCTGCGCCACCTGCGGCGGTCACCGGCTGAAGCAGGAGGCGCTGGCGGTGAAGATCGGCGGCCTGCATATCGGCGAGGTCACCGCGATGAGCATCCTCGATGCGCGCCGATGGTTCGAGAACGTCAACGAGAGCCTCAACGAGCAGCGCCAGGAGATCGCCCGGCGCATCCTGCGCGAGATCAACGAGCGGCTCGGTTTCCTCTGCAATGTCGGGCTGGAATACCTGACGCTGTCGCGCTCCTCGGCGACTCTTTCCGGCGGCGAAAGCCAGCGCATCCGCCTCGCGAGCCAGATCGGCTCCGGCCTCACCGGCGTGCTCTACGTACTCGACGAACCCTCCATCGGGCTGCATTCCCGCGACAACGACCGGCTGCTGGCGACGCTGAAGCGCCTGCGCGATCTCGGCAATACCGTGCTGGTGGTTGAGCATGACGAGGAAGCCATGCGCGCCGCCGACTTCCTCGTCGACATGGGACCGGGCGCCGGCATCCATGGCGGCCACGTGGTCGCCGCCGATACGCCCGAGAAGGTCATGCAGTCGCCGGAAAGCCTGACCGGCCAGTATCTCACCGGCTACCGCCAGATACCGGTGCCGAACAAGCGCCGGACGGCGAAGAAGAACCGTCATATCACCATCACCGGCGCGCGGGCCAACAACCTGCAGGATGTCACCGCGAAAATCCCGCTCGGCGTGCTGACCTGCATTACCGGCGTTTCCGGCGGCGGCAAGTCCTCGCTGATCATCGAGACGCTCTACAAGGCGCTGGCGCGGCGCCTGAATGGCGCGCGTGCGCTGCCGGGCGAGCATGATTCGATCACCGGCGTGGAATTCCTCGACAAGATCATCGATATCGACCAGTCGCCGATCGGCCGCACCCCGCGGTCCAACCCGGCCACCTATACCGGCGCCTTCACGCCGATCCGCGAATGGTTTGCCGGCCTGCCGACCGCCAAGGAGCGCGGCTACCAGCCGGGCCGCTTCTCCTTCAACGTCAAGGGCGGCCGCTGCGAGGCCTGCCAGGGCGACGGGGTGGTGAAGATCGAGATGCACTTCCTGCCCGACGTCTATGTCCAGTGCGACGTCTGCAAGGGCAAGCGCTACAACCGCGAGACCCTCGAGGTGCGGTTCCGCGGCAAGTCGATCGACGACGTGCTCGACATGACGGTCGAGGAAGGCGCCGAGTTCTTCAAGGCTGTGCCGATCATCCGCGAGAAGATGGACACCCTCGCCCGGGTCGGCCTCGGCTACATCCATATCGGCCAGCGGGCGACGACGCTGTCCGGCGGCGAAGCGCAACGCATCAAGCTCTCCAAGGAGCTGTCGAAGCGGGCCACCGGCAAGACCCTCTACATCCTCGACGAGCCGACCACCGGCCTGCATTTCGAGGATATCCGCCGGCTGCTGGAAGTGCTGCACGAGCTGGTGGAATCCGGCAACACGGTGGTGGTGATCGAGCACAATCTCGACGTCATCAAGACCGCCGACCATATCATCGATATCGGCCCGGAAGGCGGTTCCGGCGGCGGCCGCGTGATCTTCGAAGGCACGCCCGAGGGCATCGTCACCTGCGAGGAAAGCTATACCGGCCGCTACCTGGCGCCGCTGCTCGGCGGGACCTCGAAGCGCAAGAGCGCGTGAGGGGAAACATCTCCTCGTCCTGAACTCGTTTCAGGACCCCGACCAACGGGGGTGAGCTTCCTTTGACAGTCTCGGACTGTTCTCGCGAGGTCCTGAAACGAGTTCAGGACGAGGCTGACCTCTTATGCAGCCCGGCCCGCTTCCGGAACGGAGCGTCCCGTCCTATCCGCTACCACCCCGGTAAAGAACCGTTCCGCGGCACGGTTATGCCACGGAATGTCGGTGCCGTGCTCGTGGAAACCGACATGGCCGCCGCGCGGCAGCAGGCGAACCTGCAGCGGCGCATCGATTTTGCCGAGCGACCGATAGGGATCTGCCGGTACCCAGGGGTCGTCCGCCGCGTGGATCAGCATCACCGGGGTGCGGATATCTCCAAGCCGCGGCAGCGGGGCGCAGCGGGCATAGTAATCCTCGGCGCCGTCGAAGCCGTTCCAGGGCGCCACGATACGGTCGTCGAATTCCCAGACATTGCGGCAGCTCCGGATCACCGGCTCCCAGTCCGGCGACGGCGCGGCGGTCA
>JAVKCR010000014.1:0-2897 GCA_040222645.1 Rhodospirillales bacterium | reverse complement strand
TCGGCCCGAGGCCGGCGCGCACCTTGTTGTCGAGCAGCTCGGTCGCGCAATTGAGCTCGATTGGGTAGCGCAGTCCCGCCTTCGCGAGATCGATGTCCGGCCATTGGTCGGGCGGCGGCAGATTGTCGCGGGCGAAGCTGTCGATACGAGCCGTGTATGCGGTCATGCCGTATCTCCGGATGCGTGGGCGGCCAGGGTCTGGCGCGCGATGACGATCTGCTGGATTTCAGACGCGCCCTCGTAGATGCGCAGTGCGCGGACATCGCGATAGAGCCGCTCGACCGGGCTGCCGGCGACGACGCCGTGGCCGCCCATGATCTGCACCGCGCCGTCGACCACCTTCTGCGCCTCCTCGGTGGCGAAGAGCTTCGCCATGGAGGCTTCGCGGGTGACGCGGTCTGCGCCGGAATCCTTGGTCCAGGCCGCGCGGTAGACCATCAGGGCGGCCGCGTCGACCGCGACCGCCATGTCGGCGATCCGGCCCTGCACCAGCTGCAGTTCCGCCATCGGCGCGCCGAACAGTTCCCGCGTGGAGGCCCGGTCCAGCGCTTCGTCGAGGGCGCGCCGCGCGAAACCGAGTGCGGCTGCGCCGACCGTCGAGCGGAAGACGTCGAGCGTGCCCATGGCGATGCGGAAGCCCTGCCCGCCCTCGCCGATCATCGCGTCCGCCGGCACCCGGCAGGACTCGAAGGCGAGCCGCGCCAGCGGGTGCGGGGCGGAGACATCGATGCGCTCGGCGATCTCCAGGCCGGGATTGTCGGCCTCGACGATGAAGGCGGAGAGCCCCTTCGCGCCCGGCGCCTCGCCGGTGCGGGCGAAGACGATGTAGAGCCCGGCGATGCCGCCGTTGGAGATCCAGGTCTTCTCGCCGTCGAGGACGAAATGGTTGCCGTCGCGCCGGGCCGTGGTCGCCATGGCGGCGACGTCCGAGCCGCCCGCGGGTTCCGACAGCGCGAAGGCGGCGATCAGTTTCCCGGCGGCGATTTCCGGCAGGTAGCGGGCGCGCTGGTCGTCGGTCCCGTAGAGGCTGACCGGCCCGCCGCCGAGTCCCTGCATGGCGAAGGCGAAGTCGGCGAGGCCGTTATGGCGGGCGAGCGTCTCGCGGATCAGGCAGAGCGAGCGGACATCGAGCCGGTCGCTGAGGCCGCCCCACGGCGCGGGCACGGTGAACTTGAGAAGCCCGGCTTCGGCAAGCCGGGCGACCAGCGTCCGGCAATCGCCGTCGAGGTCATGGTCGCCGTGGCAATCGTTCCGGACGTTCTTCGCTGCGAAGTCGTCGACCTCCGCCGCCAGCGCGCGGTGCGCGCCCTCGAAGAAGGGCCAGCCGAGGAAGCTCCTGTCCGGCATCTCAATTCCCCTCGAACACCGGCTTGCTTTTCGCCGCGAAGGCCTCGAAGGCGCGGGTGAAGTCGGCCGTCTGCATGCAGATCGCCTGCGCCTGCGCTTCCGCCTCGATGGCCTGCTCCAGGCTCATCGACCATTCCTGGTTCAGCATGGTCTTGGTGATGCCGTGCGCGAATGTCGGCCCCTCGTTGAGCCGGGCGGCGTAGGTGACCGCCTCGTCGCGCAGGGTGTCGGGCTCGACCAGGCGGTTGAACCAGCCCCAGCGTTCCCCCTCTTCCGCGGACATGGAGCGGCCGGTGAACAGCAGGTCGGAGGCCCGGCCCTGCCCGATGATCCGGGGCAGCATGGCGCAGGCGCCCATGTCGCAGCCGGCGAGACCGACGCGGGTGAACAGGAAGGCGGTCTTGGCGCGCGACGTGCCGAGGCGGATGTCGGCGGCCATGGCGATGCAGCTGCCGGCCCCGGCGCAGATGCCGTCGATGGCGGCGATCACCGGCTGCGGGCAGGCGCGGATCGCCTTGATCAGGTCGCCGGTCATGCGCGTGAAGGCGAGCAGGTCCTTCATCGACATCTTCGTCAGCGGCTCGATGATCTCGAACACGTCGCCGCCGGAGCAGAAATTCTGTTCCGCTCCCGTAACGACCACCGACTTCACGTCATCCGCATAGACAAGATTGCGAAAGCAATCGCGCAGTTCGGCGTAGGACCCGAAGGTCAGCGGGTTCTTCTTCGCCGGGCGGTTCAGCGTGATGATCGCGACGTCGCCCCGCATCTCCCAGAGGAAATGCGCCGGTTCCAGGTCGGCCATGTTCATGATCTGCCGTCTCCTTGCGTCTGATGTTCCACCGAGCGCCGCGCCTTCGACAGCAGGTCGGAGAGCGCCCTGACCTCCGCCTCGTCCAGCCCGCCCAGCATGTCGGCGATCCATGCGTGATGGTCGCGCGCCATGGTGACGAATTTCTCGCGGCCCAGCGCGGTGAGGCGGATCACCGAGGAGCGCCGGTCGCCGGGCTTGGTCTCGCGTTCGATATCGCCGTCGCGTTCCAGCCGCTCGGCGACGCCGGTGACATTGCCGTTGGAGACCATCATCCGCTTCGACAAGGCAGTCATGGTCATCCCGTCCGGCGCATCATGCAGGGCGGCGAGCAGGTCGAATTGCGGCAGGGTGACATCGAAACGGGTGCGCAGCCCCGTACGCAATTCCCGTTCGATCAGGTTGGAGCAGACCAGCATGCGGAGCCAGAGCCGGAGCCGGTCGCGGTCATGGCCGTCGAGGATCGGGATATCCATGCTCACATCACCTCCCCGCCGGCGATGGCGATGGACTGGCCGGTGATCGCGCCTTGCGCCGGCTGGCAGAGCCAGACCACCGAGGAGGCGACTTCGTCCGGCTGCACCAGCCGGCCCATCGGGTTCACCGCCTCGAACTCCGCGCGGGCCTGGGTCTCGTCGCGGCCGGTTTTCGCGGCGATCCTGCCGACCGCGTCGGTGACGATATCGGTTTCGGTATAGCCGGGGCAGAGCGCGTTGACGGTGACCCCCTTCCGCGCCGT
>JAVKCR010000013.1:0-7221 GCA_040222645.1 Rhodospirillales bacterium | reverse complement strand
TCCGCATGCCCGGCCTCGGCGGCGAAGTGCTGCGCCAGATCGGCGCGGCGGCCGTGTCGCTTCCGGGCGGTGAAATCTTCCCGTCGCTGCAGTCCGGCGCGATCGATGCGACCGAATGGGTCGGGCCGTGGAACGACCTCGCCTTCGGCTTCTACAAGGTCGTGAAGTACTACTACTATCCGGGCTTCCATGAGCCGGGTACGGCGCTCGGCGTGGGCATGAACCTGAAGGTCTGGGAAAGCCTGTCGAAGTCGCACCAGGAAATCGTCTCCAATGCGATGATGGCGGAAAACAACGCCACCCTGGCCGAGTTCAACGCCCGCAACAACGACTCGCTGAACACGCTGATCGACAAGCATGGAGTGCTGCTGCGCAAGTTCGACGACAAGACCCTGAACGCCATCGGCGAAGCCTCCGGCGACGTGGTCTCTGCAGTTGCGAACGAAGGCGGCATTACCAAGGAAGTCTTCGACAGCTTCATGACCTTCCGCAAGAAGGCCATCGCCTGGTCGAAGATCTCTGACCAGGCCTACTGGAACGCCCGTATCCTGCCGTTCAAGTACGGCAACTGACCTGGACGACAGGTATCGACTGCGGAAACCCCGGCCGGAAACGGCCGGGGTTTTTCCGTTTCGGGTCCTGCCATTGCACCAGCGGTACCGTAAGCAAAGGATGCGAATAATATATATTCAATTTATAGGTTGCTTTATTTCAGCCTAACCTGCCCGGCTGCAAACACACACCAAAAGATACTTGGCCTGTAGAGAAATGTCGGCATGATCTATGCATCAATTCCTTGAGGTGGGGACATGTCGATGGGAAATCTTCGGAACCTGGTTCTGCTGGGAGCGCTTGCGCTTGCCGGTTGCCTGGAAGCCGAACCCGAGAAGGTCGCCTGGCGTCTGCAATCCCAGGCGATAGAGACGTCGGTCGACTACAAGGAACTGCTCGTATTCGCCGAGAACCTGAAGCGGATGAGCAATGGCCGGTTCAACATCTCCATTCATCCCGGTGGCGAGATCGCCAACGGTCCGGCAATCTTCGAGGCCGTTGCAGAAGGTGTCGTGGAGATGGGCAATGGCTGGCCGAACTGGTGGTCCGGCCAGCATCCCGCCTGGGCGGTGATGAATGCCGGCCCGTTCGATTTCATGAATATCGATGCTTCGATGATCTTCTTCCTGGCCGATGAGGGAACCGCATTTGCCAACCGGCTGGCGGAACCGCGCGGGGTGATCTGGCGGCCGGCCTGGTGGCCGGGCATGGAATTCGGTCTGCTGTCGCGTCATCCGGTTACCGGCCTGGACGATCTGAAGGGCAAGCGCGTCCGTATCGGCCCGGGGTTGCCGAGCGAGGTACTTGCAGAGGCGTCCGGCAGTTATGCCATCCCGCTGGTTCCGTCCGAGATCGCGCCGGCATTGCGGTCCGGCGATCTCGATGCGGTGGAGTGGACCACGGCGAGCGGCGCCTGGGATCTCGGGCTGCAGGATATCAGCCCACACGCCATCGTTCCGGCGATCTGGCAACCGTCGGTCCTGTCCGATTTCCTGATCAACAAGGCGGCGTTCGAAGCGCTTCCCGGCGACCTTGCGGCCATGCTTGAAACCGCGATCAAGGCCTACACCCTGACCACCACGGTCAAGGCCAAGCATGCTGACTTCTTTGCCATGAAGAAGTTCGTCGACAGTCCGATCACCATCAACAGGTGGTCCCAGTCGGATATCGAGAGATGGCGCAAGGCGAATGACAAGATCCTGACGGGCTACCGCCAGCGCGACGATTATTCGAAGCAGCTGATCGACGCCAAACAGCAATTCAAGCAAGTCTACGACGAATATTATAAATGGTTCGGGCCCTACAGGTAGGCGCGCCTGGTCGGCGGACCATGCACGATCTCAGGAAAATCCGTCTGGTACTGAAGTTTGTCGCCGTCACGGTGGCGGTGCTTGTACTGTTCGTCGGATTCCGATGGGGGCTGTCTGAGAGCCAGCTGGAGAGTGACCTCCAGGAGCGTGCGGCAATTGTCGCAGAGCGGATTGCCGGGTCAACCGGCCCGACGATCTGGAGCATTCTGGACCGGTCCGTCGATCGTCACTATTCCACA
Organism: Rhodospirillales bacterium; assembly: GCA_040222645.1. Lineage (GTDB taxonomy): Bacteria > Pseudomonadota > Alphaproteobacteria > Rhodospirillales > HT1-32 > HT1-32. The sequence goes on along the minus strand of JAVKCR010000013.1, from coordinate 5,120 downwards.
GATGTGGCTTCGGCGATTCTCGATTCCGAACTGAAGGACCGGACGATTCTCGCGATCGTCGTAACAGGTAATTTCGGCCATGTCTTCATGGGCAAGATCCGCCTTGCGGACGGCGCCATCGAGATGTTTGACCGGGACCGGCACCAGCCCCGCCTTTCGACAGCGGATTATTCCGAGCGGGTGGCGGTCCGGCAGGGGCAGATGACCATCGGTGCGGTGCGTGTGTTCGTCACCTCCGAGCCCTTCCAGAAAAGCTCCATGCGGGCATTGCTGTTCGATCTCGGCCAAATCGTGGTGGTCGCCGCCATCCTGCTGGTCGGTCTCTTCTACGTGATCGAGCGCACGGTGATGGCTCCCGCACGGTCGATGGCGGTTGCCCGGCAGGCCTTCGAAGCACTCGGCATGGCGCTGGTCGTCACCGATGCGCAGGGACACATAGTCGATGCGAACCGGACTTCCGCGGATTTTGTCAACAAGGGCGGAATCGAGGCAGGCGGCAAATTGCAGTTGCCCTTCCATGTCCCGTCTTCCCGGCGGAGCTTCGAGGAAGCGTTGACGGGGCCGCCGCTCGACCGGCCGTTCGAGGGTGAATTCGAACTCGTCACAGAGGACAGGCCGGCATTTCCGGTCTATCTGCGGGTGTCGAACGTGCTTGCCGATGGCCGCGTTCTCTCGCCACACAAGGTGACCACGATCCGGGACATGACCGACGAGAAGGAACAGGCGCGTCATCTGCAGTATCTCGTGGAGGAAGCCTCGCGCCTCGGCAGGCTGGCGGAACAGGCCAACCAGGCGAAGTCAGAGTTCCTTGCCACCATGAGCCATGAATTGCGGACGCCGCTGAACGCGATCATCGGCTTCTCGGAGATGCTGCTGCTTTGCAAGGATGGTTTGCAGGAAGAGCAGGTCGATGATTACAACAGGAGCGTGCTGACAAGCGGCAGGCATCTCCTCAGCCTGATCAACGATATTCTCGACTTGTCGAAAGTCGATGCAGGCAAGATGGAAATCATGCGGGATCAGGCTGACTTCCTGCCGCTGATCCGTGAATGCGCCGGATTTCTTGACCCGCTCTGCCAGCGCAGCGACATCACCATCGAGATTACCGCCGAACCGGTGGTCCTGTTGACCGATCAGCGCCTCCTGAAGCAGATCCTCATCAATCTGCTCTCGAATGCCGTGAAGTTCAGTTCCGGCGGCAGCAAGGTTCATGTCGAGGGAGTGCCCCAGCCGGAAGGTGGCTATCTGCTGTCGATCCGCGACCAGGGCTGCGGTATGTCGGAGGAGGATGTTCTCCTGGCGATGGAGCCCTTCGTCCAGCTTGAGAACACCTACAGCCGGACGGTGGAAGGAACCGGACTTGGCCTGCCCCTGGTCGCGCGCTTTGCCGCCCTCCTCGATATCGGCTTGCGGATTGTATCGGTTCCGGACGAGGGAACTGTCGTTACCCTCGCCCTACCGTCTGGCACTGTCTTCCGTCCGGCCGAGGTTTGACGCTGATCTTTCCCGCGAACGGCCCGATCACGTTCCCCGGTTCGAGAATCTGCAACATTTCCGCAGATTTATTGAAGAATTGCCCTGTAATTGCGGCCCCGCACGCGCTAAACAGACACAGATCGGTTTCGCCTACAGGGGATAGCTAGCATGCAGGGGTTGGCCAGTCTTGCGACGGCCATCAACCGCCTGAACAATTTCGTCGGCAAATGGACGGCGTGGCTCGCGCTGACCATGGTGCTGGTGCAATTCGTCGTGGTGGTGATGCGCTATATTTTCGGTATCGGTTCCATCATGATGCAGGAATCCGTGATCTACATGCACGGCATCCTGTTCATGGTCGGCGCAGGCTACACGCTGCTGCATGAAGGTCATGTCCGGGTCGACATCTTCTACCGCGAAGCTTCTCCCCAGACCAAGGCGATCGTCGACCTGCTCGGGGCCATCTTCTTCCTGATCCCGGTGTCCATCCTGATCTGGGCGTACAGCTGGAGCTACGTGGTGCAGAGCTGGAGCGTCTTCGAAGGCTCCAAGGAAACCAGCGGTATCCAGGGCGTATTCCTGCTGAAGTCGGTCATCCTGGTCTTCTGCGGCCTCATGATCCTGCAGGCGATCTCGATGATCATCGCCTCGGTTTTACGCCTGACCGGTAACGAACCGCTGATCCCCGCGGTCGAGGAAGACGGAGCCTGATGCAATGGTAATCCAGGAAATCCTCGATCTGCTGATGTTCGGCATGGCCTGCGTGTTCCTGCTGTGCGGCTTTCCCGTCGCCTTCACGCTGGCCGGCACGGCCCTCCTCTTCGCCCTGGTCGGTCTCGTCTTCGGCGTGTTCGACATGGGCCTGTTCGGCGCCATGGCGTCGCGCATTTACGGCACCATGACCAACGAGGTGCTGATCGCGGTGCCGCTGTTCGTGTTCATGGGCGTGATGCTGGAACGCTCCAAGGTCGCCGAAGAACTGCTCGAGACCATGGGGGCGGCCTTCGGCAGCATGCGCGGCGGGATCGGCCTGTCGGTCTCCATCGTCGGCGCACTGCTTGCGGCCTCCACAGGCATTGTCGGCGCGACCGTTGTGACCATGGGCCTCCTGTCGCTGCCGACAATGCTCCGGCGCGGCTACAATCCCTCGCTGGCCTGCGGCTCCATCTGCGCGGCCGGCACCCTCGGCCAGATCATCCCGCCGTCGATCGTGCTGGTGCTGCTCGGCGACGTCTTGTCGTCGGCCTACCAGAAGGCGCAGCTCGAACAGGGCATATTCTCGCCGGAAACCGTTTCCGTCGGCGATCTGTTCGCCGGCGCGCTGCTGCCCGGCCTGATGCTGGTCGGCATGTATATCGTCTACCAGCTCTGCGTCGCCCTCTTCCTCCCGGCCACCTCGCCCGCCATCCCCCGCGAGGAACTCGACGCGGCGCATGACGAGAAGGCTCTCGGCCTGCGCATCCTGCATGCGCTGGTGCCGCCGATCGTGCTGATCATCGCCGTGCTGGGCTCCATCCTGGCCGGCGTGGCGACGCCGACCGAGGCCGCCGCTGTCGGCGCCATCGGGTCGCTGATGCTGGCCGGACTCCGGCTCGACGAGATTGCGCCGGGCACCATCAAGGCGCCGAAGAACGGCCCCGCCTTCATGAAGCCGCTGCACGATCTCGGGGAACGCCTCGATCGCGGCGGCCCCTGGCCGATCTATTTCGCGGCGCTATGCCTGGTGGCGATGCTGACGCTGTCGAACACCATCGACCTCCGGGTCAAGCGGGACGATATCGGCAGCTTCGACATGGTCGGCATCATCGCCGCCGGCCTGGCCTGTGCCGGCTTCTTCTGGGGCATGGCGATCGCGCTGTGGCGGGTCTACGCGACCCGTATTCTCACCGCGACCACCATCGGCACCATGAAGGTTTCCTCCATGGTCTTCGTGATCCTGATCGGGGCGGCGGTCTTCTCTCTCGTCTTCCGCGGTCTTGGCGGCGACGATGCGGTGCACGAGTTCCTCTCCAACCTGCCCGGCGGCCAGGCAACGGCGATCGTGCTCGTGATGCTGGTTATGTTCTTCCTCGGCTTCTTCCTCGATTTCATCGAGATCACCTTCGTGGTGGTGCCGCTGGTAGCCCCCATCCTGCTGCAGATGGAAGGTGTCGACCCGGTCTGGCTCGGCATCATGATGGCGGTCAACTTGCAGACCTCGTTCCTGACCCCGCCGTTCGGCTTCGCGCTGTTCTACCTCCGCGGCGTGGCGCCGGATTCGGTCTCGACCATGCAGATCTACAAGGGCGTCGCACCCTTCGTGCTGATCCAGATCCTGGCGCTGGTAATCCTCTGGTACTTCCCGTCGATCGCCACCTGGCTGCCGTCGGTGATCTTCTGACCGGGTAATGCGGTGGGGCCGGTGTCCGGCCTCACCGCAGCCTGAAATCCCTTTATTTCCGGTGGAAGATCGTGGTGATCGTCTGGTCCTTCCGGGGGCCGGAAACAATCCATTCCTGCCGCCAGCAGCTGGCATCGGTCACGAGTGTGGCCAGGCGATAGATGTCGGGCGGGCAGTCATGCCGCGCCTGCCACTCCCCGCGGCCGAGATCGAGCCTGTAGAAATGCCTGCCGTCGGGGAACCGGATATCGGCTGTTTCCGGGGGCCCGCCACGGCGGAACCGCAAGCGTCGTTCGGCGATGCCGCTATAGCTGCCGATGTGAAGCGTGCCGGTTTCCGAATAGTCGAGGCCGTCCGCGTCCGGCGTGAATGACGCTACGCCTGCCAGCGTTCCCGTTTCGCCGAGCTTGCGGTCGTCGATCCGGCGTTCGATGCGCCAGTCGCCTTCGAGATAAGAAAAAAGGTCGCTCACCGGCCAGGCGAGCGACCCCTTGTCTGCATGTCCTGCCAGGAGACTATTCCCGGTCGGCGCCTTTTGCCGCTTTCCAGGCGAGCGGCAGCATGGCGGCGGCGAGTGCCATCTTGAAGGCTTCACCGGCGAGGAAGGGATAGAGACCCCATTCGAGAATCGGCTTCTCGATGCCGAACAGGCCGACCAGGTGCAGCAGGCCCGGAACGTAGATTGCAACGAGACCGGCCAGCATGGCCAGCGGCGCCAGCAGGAACGAGCGGTCCCAGCCGCGCTCGGCGAGCCAGCCCACCAGCATGGCGGCGAGCAGGAAGCCCAAGAGATATCCGCCGGTCGGGCCCATCATGTAGGCGATGCCGATGCCCTTTTCCGGGGTGCCGGTGAAGACCGGCAGGCCGGCGGCGCCCTGGGCGAGATAGAGCGCGATCGTGGCGCCGCCGAGGCGCCAGCCCATCGTCATGCCGATGACCATCACGGCGAAGGTCTGCATGGTCATCTCGACCGGCCAGAACGGCACCTTGACCTTGGCGGCGGCGACCATGAGCAGGCTGCCGGCAACGCAGATCAGCGCGTTCCGGGCGATGCTGCTGTTTGGCCAGAAACGCGTAAGAAGCGTCGGGTGGGTAGCGGCGAAGCTCGACATGATGGGTACTCCGATCATCTGAAATCGACTGGCGTCTGCATACCAGCCCCCCGGTTTCATTTCAAACCGTGTGTGTAACCTCGCGGTCCTCGTCCTGAACTCGTTTCAGGACCTCGAAAGCATATCCTGAGCCCGTCAATGGTAACTCGGCC
>JAVKCR010000012.1:0-6335 GCA_040222645.1 Rhodospirillales bacterium | reverse complement strand
ATCACCGCCATGACGATGATGACATGGCTAAGCCGCCGGATCAGCCAGGCACTCATGCCGCGCGCTCCGGCAGGCGCGGGACGGCCTGGATCAGTCGCCGGGCGGCTTCGGATCGCGGGGCTGAGAGCACCTCGTCCGTCGCCCCGGTCTCGACGATGCGGCCGTCCTGCATCACCGCGATACGGTCGGCGAGGCGTTCGACGATGGCGATGTCGTGGCTGATCAGCAGCATGGCGAGACCGTATTCCGCCTGCAATCCTGTCAGCAGGTCGAGGATGCGGGCTTGCACCGAGACATCGAGGGCGGAGACCGGCTCGTCGGCGACGATCAGGCGCGGCTTCAGCATCAGGGCGCGGGCGATGGCGATGCGCTGGCGCTGGCCGCCGGAAAACTGGTGCGGGTAGCGCGCGGCGCTCTCCGGGTCGAGGCCGACGCGTTCCAGCGCCGCGGCGATGTCGCTATCCTGTTCCGCCGACGTGCCGCGCCGGGCGATGACCAGCGGTTCGCGGAGAATGGCGCCCACGGTCCAGCGCGGGTCGAGCGAGCCGAAAGGGTCCTGGAAGACGAGCTGCAGCGTATTGCGGATCGACGCGGTGTCGCTCTCGACCGGCCTCCCGTCGATCAGGACGGCGCCGCCGTCGGCCGGCACGAGCCGGGCGAGGCACCGCGCCAGCGTGGTCTTGCCGCAGCCGCTCGGCCCGACGAGGGCCAGCGTCTCGCCGGACCGGATGTCGAGGTCGGTCGGGTGCAGCACGGTACGGCGGCCGCCCCGCGCGAACAGCCCGCCGGCCGCGCCATAGCTTTTGGATATGCCGCGAGCCGAAATGATATTCGCTGCATCTGGCGTGACGGCGCGTTTCTCCGGATGGCGCCCGGCGCCGAGGCGCGGCACCGCGGCCAGCAGCTTGCGGCCATAGTCCGATTGCGGGTCGGCGATGGTGCTCGCGGCCGGTCCGGTCTCGACGATCCGCCCCTCCTGCATCACGGCGATGCGGTCGGCGACACGCGAGACGACCGCGAGATTGTGGGTGATGAACAGCACCGACATGAGGCTCGCGCGCCGTATTTCGTCAATCAGGTCGAGGATTTCTGCCTGCACCGTGACATCGAGCGCGGTGGTCGGTTCATCGGCGATCAGCAGGTCCGGGCCGCAGGCCAGCGCCATGGCGATCATCGCCCGCTGCTGCATGCCGCCGGACAGCTGGTGCGGGTAGGCACGCATCGCCGTACCCGGATCGGGCAACTGGACGCGGGCGAGCATCTCCCGGGCCCGATCCTGGATCTCGCTGCCCCGTGCGGCGGTGTGGATTTCCAGCGTCTCCATCACCTGCGCGCCGATGGTCATGGTCGGGTTCAGCGAGCTCAGGGGTTCCTGGAAAATCATGCCGATGCGCCGGCCGCGGATTCGCCGCAGCGCGCGGTCACTGATACCGGTCAGCTCGTCGCCGCCGAGGCGGATGCGTCTTGCCTCGACCCGGCCCGGCTGCGGCACGATGCGGGGGATGGCGAGCGCCGCCATCGTCTTGCCGCTGCCGCTTTCGCCGACGAGGCCCAGAGCCTCGCCCCGCCCGATTTGAAAGGAAATGTCGTCGACGGCAGAGAACCATGCGCCGCGTCCGACGGGAAATCGGACGGACAATCCCTCGATCTCGAGCAGGGGCGGGGCGGGGTCACTCATCCAGTTCGCCAGCCTCCCGCAGCACGCGGATCATCGGTTCCAGCTGGACCGCGTAGGGTTCCCAGCGTTTCAGCGAGGTCCGGTAGATCGGCTGGCGAACCTGGGTTGCGCTTGCCGTGCGGACCGACCGCCGGGTCTTGTAAAAGGCGAGGCATTCCTCGCGCCAGTCGAGTCCGGCGAAGGCGAGAAGTCGGCGGCTCTCGCCCTCCTGGTCGGCGATCACGCTGGCATAGTCGAAATCGTGGAAACGGCCGGGCAGCACCTTGCGCCAGTGGGCCATGAGGCGATTGTGGGCGACATGGTAGCGGCCGAGTTCCTCGAGGTCGTAGGCGAAGGGCTGCAGCCCGGCGAACAGGCGCTGGTAGCAGGAAAGCCCGACATCGACCGGGTCGCGCCGGCAATGCACGATGCGGGCGTTCGGAAAGGCCCGCGCGATCACCCCGCAGCGGAGTGCGTTCTCCGGCAGCTTGTCGGTGAGCCAGCCTTCATCGCCCCGGTAGCGGGCCGTGGCGGCGAGGTAGTGTTCCGCGACCTTCTCGCAGGGTGCGTTGCCGCTATCTGCCGGGTAGTCGGGCCAGAACAGGTTGACCGCGTTTCGCAGGTCCATCAGTTCGCCGCCGGCGGCGACATCAGGGTGGCTCGCGAGAATCTGCTCCGCGAGCGTGGTGCCGGATCGCGGCATCCCGACGATGAAGAGCGGGCCGGGCACGGTCTTTCCCGGCGGCGGCAGCGGGTCGGGGAAGGCCGCGATGATTTCATCGACCCGCCGTTCATGCAGGGCGATGTCGAATTCGAACATGCCGCGCCGGGCGTTGTTGGCCCGCGCCAAGTGCTCGAAGGCGCGGTCGTGGCTGCCGATATCGGCGAAGGCCTTGCCGAGCGCGAAATCGAGCTGCATCCGGTTCTCGGTGTCGAGGGAGGCATCCTTCGCCACATCCAGCATCCGGCGGAGGTCCGCATCGCCGTCTTGGAACGACTTCAACTCCGCCAGGTGTCGCCAGCCCATGCCGCTTGCCGGTTTCAGCCGAAGCGAGTGGCGGTGCGCCTCCTCCGCCTCGGCGATGCGGCCTGACTGGAGCAGCAGGACCCCGTAATTGTGCCAGATGACCGGGTCGTCGATTCCGCCGGCGATCACCGCTTCGAGGCGCTCGACGGCCTCCCCTGTGCGGTTGTCGATACCGAGGATGTCGGCGAGGTTGGCCTGGGCCGCGATGTCGTCTGGCCGTTCCGCGACGAGGGCTGCCATCACCGCCGCGGCTTCCGGAAACCGTCCGGCGAGCGCGTCGTTCATCGCGAGCAGGAAGCGGAGCTGGTAGTCATCGGCATCGATGGCTGCGGCTTCCCGGAGCGTGGCGGCGGCCTCGTCCAGCCGGTACATGCCCTGCTGGGCAACGGCGAGATTGCAGAGATGGCGGATATCGCCGGGCGCGGCAACGGCGGCGCGCCGGAAGGTATCGGCAGCCGCCGCACGGTCGCCGGTCAGCATCAGGTGGCTGGCAAGCTCGGCGAGCACCGGCGCCGAGGGTTGTCGGTCGGCGAGCCTGCCCAGCAAGTCCCCGGCACGGTCGAACCGGCCGCGATTCTGTTCGGCCTTGGCGAGGCAGATGACCGCGTCGGCATTGCCCGGTGCTTTTGCGGTCAGCGGTTCGACGGCGCGAACCGCTTTCACAGGTTCCCCGGCCGCCAGCCAGGCCTTGCCGAGATTGAGCCGCGCGAGGTCGTCTCCCGGAGCGTCACGCAGCCTGCGGGCGAGCCATTTCGCGGCATCGCGCGGGCGTTCGCCGGAGAGATAGAGGGCGCCGAGCAGGTTGAGCGCCTGACCATCCCCCGCCCGCATTTTCAGCACCCCGAGATAGGCCGTCTCCGCATCGCCGTACCGGCCGGCCCGATGCAGTTCCATGCCCTTGCGCAGCAGGTCGTCGGCGCTTGCCTCCGCCATCATTCCACGGCGGTCCACTTCTCGATCTCGAGCGAGGAGGGGTATTGGTGGCCGGTGGGGCGCACGCCCTTGAGCCATTTCGGGAGGATGAAGGCATCGGCCCGGAAATAGAGCGGCAGCGCCGGCAGGTCGGTGGCGTATATCCGCTGGATGTCGGCCCAGATCGCCTTGCGTTTGTCGCGGTCGAGCTCGACCTCCACCCGGTCGATCAGGCGGTCCATTTCCGGGTTCACGTAGCCGGTATAGTTCTGGCCCGTGTAGTTGTTCTCCTTCGTCGGGATATGCGTCGAGTGCAGCGTCGTGCGCGGCACGTTTTCCGGCGCCGAGATCCACGCGAACATCGCCATCGCGGAGAATTCGCGCTGGGTCACGGTCTGGCCGAAGAAGACGCGGGCGGGCTGGTTGCGGATGCGCACATCCACGCCGACCGCCTTCCATTGCGATTGCAGCACCTGCTGCACCAGTTCGCGGGTGCGGTTGCCCGAGGTCGTCATGATCTCCAGCTGCAGCGGCTCGCCCGCCGCATTGTGGCGCACGCCGTCCTTCAGAACCGTCCAGCCGGCCTCCTCGAGCATTTTCACCGCGCCTTTCGGGTCGAAGCGGGTGCGGGGCAGGCCGTCGTCATAGACCCAGTCCAGCGGGTTGACGCTGGTATCCGCCGGCGGCTGGCGCCCCTCGAACAACTGGTCGCTCAGCGCCGTGCGGTCGAGCGCCATCAAGAGCGCCCGGCGCACCCGCACGTCGGCGAGGATCGGGTTGTCGAGATTGAGATCGATATGCTCGTAGACCAGTCCCGGCTTGTAGATTACGTCGAAGCGCCTGCCGTGCCGTTTCTCGAAGGCCAGCGCCTGGTCGATGGTGATGCCGAGTTCGCCGGCGATCATGTCGAGCGAGCCGGAGAGCAGGTTCGCCTCCATCGCCGCCGTGTTGCCGATCGCCTTCACGTTGATGGTCTTGAAGAAGGGGCTGTCGCCGTACCAGGTCTCGTTCGGCACCAGCGTCACCTGCGTGCCCGGCTGGATCGCGGAAATCCGGTAGGGGCCGAAATAGAGGCCGGGATTGAGGGTATCGGTCTGGTAGAGCGTGCGGTTCTTGTACTCGACCGGGTCGGCCTCGAATATCTTCCGCTCCAGGTGTGCCGGCAGCAGGTAGAACTGGTTCACGTTGTTGTATTCGAACTCGAGCTTCTCGTTGTGCAGCGTGAAGGTGTGATCGTCCTTCACGTCGATCGAGAGAATGCGCCGGTAGGCTTCCGCATTGCCGACGCCGCTCTGCGGATGGCGGCCTACCTCCCAGGTGAAGACCACGTCTTTAGTGGTGACAGGCGTGCCGTCGCCCCAGCGGATGTCGTCGCGCAACGTATAGGTGATCGCCGCGCCATCCTTTCCGTCCGCCGTCTTTTCCGGCACCGCGAGGCCGTTCTCGATGGTCGGCAACTCGGTACAGAGCACGCAGACCAGATTCCAGTCGGCGTCGGTGGTGGTGATCGGCCGGCGCGCCATGGCGAGGATGTAGGATTTCGCCATCATCGAATCGATGGAGGGGTGGAAGGTGGAGGGATATTGCGAGATGCCGATGGTGAGGCTGTCGCGCGCCGTGGCCGCGCCGCTCGCGAACGCTATGAATGTGGCGGATATCGTGGCGATCCGGGCAAGGCGTGCGAACATTCCGGTACTCCCTGTCATCGCGGCGTTTGGCGCGGCGGTTGCGGAAAAGTGTAATGGCTGGGCACCCGCCAGCAATTGTTTTCCGTGGCCGCAGCTTCCTGTAATCTCCGCTGCATGAGCACGCGACGCAAGACGACCCGGGGCGCCAAGCGCCCGCCAACGGCCGGCAAGGCCGAAAGGAAACCCGGCGCCGCGACCCCTGCCGGGGTCGATATCGGCAAGCTCGACGGCCAGGATGCCGTGGATGCGGGCCGTCGTTTCCTCGATTCCGGCGATGTGAAACATGCCGAGCAGATCGCCGACAACCTGATCAAGCGCGGCATCGAGGTCGGCGCCGGCGAGGCGCTCAAGGGGCTCGCCTGTTACCGTACGCGCCGTTACCAGGATGCGGTCACGCATCTGCGCAAGGCGATCGAATTGCGGCCGCGCGATGTCACCTCGATCAGCAACCTTGGTGCGGCGCTCAACGAGACCGGCGACAAGGCGGCGGCCGTCGCCGCCTTCCGGCGTGCGCTGAAGATCGAGCCCGCCAACCAGGGCGCGGTGCGCAACATGGTCGTCGCGATGATGCAGGAGAACAAGGCCGATGAGGCGATCGCGGTGCTGCGCCGGGCGCTGACCGCCGATCCGGGCTTCGCCGCGGGCTACGCTTTGTTCGGAGACGTGGAGCGCCGTCGCGGCCGGTTGCTGCATGCGCGCAGCCACTATTGCCGGGCGCTGGCCCTGGAGCCGGACAACGCCGAATTCTGGAACGGCCTCGGCATTGCCGAGATGCGCCGCGACCAGCCGGTGCTGGCGGCGGCGGCCTACCAGAAGGCGACGGAGTTCGCCCCGGACCGGCCTGAATATTTCAACAGCCTCGGCGTGGCGCTGCAGGTGCAGGGCGATGTCGTCGGCGCCGTTCCGGCCTTCGAGAAGGCAATCGAGCTGAAGCCGGATCACACCGATTCGCTGCTCAACCGGGGCACCGCGCTTGGCCAGCTCGGCCGCTTCGAGGAAGCCTGCGACCAGTACGAGGCGGTGCTGGAGCTGACGCCGAACTACCTGCAGG
>JAVKCR010000011.1:0-15031 GCA_040222645.1 Rhodospirillales bacterium | reverse complement strand
CCTCGCCCGGCTGCGCGCTCTCGTCGATCGCTACCGGCCGGTCCGCTTATCCGAGCATCTCGCCTGGTCGGGCCATGGCGGCACCTTCTTCAACGACCTGCTGCCGCTGCCCTACACCGGGGAGACGCTCCGTCTCGTCTGCGACCATGTCGCTGAAACCCAGGATGCGCTCGGCCGGGCCATCCTGATCGAGAACCCCGCCACCTATGCGGGGTTCGCCGGCGTCGGGATGCCGGAGACCGAGTTCCTGGCCGACATCGCCCGGCGAACCGGCTGCGGTCTGCTGCTCGACGTCAACAACGTGATGGTCTCCTGCACCAACCGCCGCGAGGACCCGGCGGCCTGGATCGAGGCGTTGCCGACAGGTCTCGTCGGCCAGATCCATCTCGCCGGCCATGCCTGCGAGACGGACGTCGACGGCGGGAAGCTGCTGATCGACAGCCATGACCGGGCCGTCGATCTGGATGTCTGGTATCTCTACGAGCAGGCAATCCGCCGGTTCGGACCCGTTCCGACACTCATCGAGCGCGATGCCGATATCCCGCCGCTCGGCGACCTGCTGGCGGAAGCCGCGATGGCGGCGGATATCCTCGCTTCCATCGACGGCGTCAGCGGACTGGAGGAGCAGACCCATGCGGTGGGCTGAGATGCAGCGCGAATTCGCCGGGGGTCTGTCCGACCCGTCGGCCGCCGTTCCCGGCTTCCTGACGAGCGCCGACGGGGCGCCGGCGCGGCGCTACGCGGTCTATCGCAACAATCACGTAGCCGGGCTCGTCGATGCGCTCGCCGAGAGCTACCCGGTCGTCCGCCGTCTGGTGGGCGACGACTTCTTCCGCGCCATGGCCGCCGAATATGTGCGCCGTCGCCCGCCGCGCTCGCCGATGCTGCTGGCCTATGGCGAGGATTTCGCCGGCTTCATTGAAGGCTTCGCGCCCGCGGGGGCGCTCGGCTACCTGCCCGATATGGCGCGCCTTGAACGGCTGATGACCGAAAGCCTGCAGGCGGCCGATGCTGCGCCTCTCACGATCTCCGCGCTGCAGGATCTGCCGCCGGAAGACCTGCCGTCGCTGCGCATGATCGCCCATCCCTCCGCCCGCTTCCTGGCGAGCGACTGGCCGGTGGTCTCGATATGGCGGGGTCACCAGCCGGCAAACGACGGCGTGCTGATGCCCGGCGATGGCGGTGCCGAGAACGCGATCATCCTCCGGCCCGACATGACGGTCGACCTGCATGACGTGGAACCCGGCGCTTTCGAATTTCTCGCGGCGCTGGCCGGCGGCGCCGCCCTCGGCGATGCCGCGGAACGGATCGCCGGCGACGGGGAGACGGCCCTGCCATGGCTGTTACAGGCGGCCTTCGCCATGGGGCTCGTGGCCGGCCTGGACACAACAACAACGACGACAATCGGGGGAACACATGATCCGACGCCTGATCGCCCTGCATGATGCCTTCTTCAGCCGCCTCGCCGGTCTCTTTGCCGGCTGGGGTATCGGGCTCGCCGCCCGGCTCGCCTTCGCAAGCGTGCTGCTGGTGTTTTTCCTGAACTCCGCCGCGACCAAGGTCGGGTCCGGCTTCCCGGGCGTCCTGATCCCCGAGATCAGCGCCTATGCGCAGATGTTCCCGCCGGTTGCCGAAGCGGCCGGCTACGACCTCGATGCCATCGCCCTGTTCCCCTGGAAGCTGGCCGCGCTTGCCGGCACCTGGGGTGAGGCGCTGTTGCCGGTGCTGATCCTGCTCGGACTGTTCACCCGGCTGGCCAGCGCCGGGATGCTGGCCTTCATCGCCGTGATGACCTTCGTCGATATCGGATTCCACGGGGTCGATGCCACCGCCATCGGCGCCCCCTTCGACAGGGTGCAGGATTCGCCGATCTGGGATCAGCGCCTGCTCTGGGCCTTCCCGCTGTTCGTGCTGATGCTGAACGGCGCGGGACGCCTCTCGTTCGACGCCGTTCTCGCCGGGCGCCGGAAACCGGGCCGATGAGAAGTCTCAGCGGCCGTTGAGCGCCTTCGCCAGCCGGGCATCGCGCTCGTAGACGTCGTCGCGGAAATTGACCGTGCCGCCTTCGCCGAAATAGGCCGTCAGGTAGGTGAGGTGGACCGGCACCGGGGTCTTCAGGTTGATCCGGCTGGTCTTGCCCTCGGCAAGGATGCGGTCGATCTCCGCCCGCCCGATTCCATTCTGACGGAGCAAGAGCGCCGCCAGCTCGATCGGCTTCTCCAGCCGGATGCAGCCGGAGGAGAAGGTACGCACGGTCTTGCGAAACAGTTCCCGCGCCGGGCTGTCATGCAGGTAGATGTCATGTTCGTTGGGAAACATGAACTTGACCTGCCCGAGCGCGTTCAGCGGCCCCGGCTTCTGGCGCAGCCGGAAGGGAAACTTTCCCGCCCGGTATTGCGAGAAGTCGACGGTGGAAGGGTCGACGGGCTGCGAATCGTCATTCCAGCTCGCGAACATCTCGAAACCGTTCGCGGCGAGATAGCCCGGGTCCTGCTTCACTTTCGGCAGGATGTCGTTGGAGGCGATCTTCGGCGGCGCCGTCCAGGTCGGGTTGAGGTCGAGATAGCGGATCCGGTCGCTGAAGATCGGGGTCATCCGGAACGGCTTGCCGACGACCACCCGCATGGAGTGCACGATCTGGCCTTCCTCCACGTAATCCAGCTCGAAACCGGCCATGTTGACCAGCACATGGGTCGGACCGAGATCGTCAGGCATCCAGCGCAGCCGCTCCATGTTGAGCTCGATATCGGCGATGCGCCTGGCGATTGGCACATTGACCGCCTTCAGCGTGGCCGCGCCGACCGCGCCGTCCGGTGTCAGGCCGTGCCGGCGCTGGAACTGCCGGACCGCGACTTCCAGTTCCGGATCGTAGCTGTCGCCGCCGGTACCGACGCTGGTCTTGTCCAGCGAGGCGGCGAGGCGGCGGCGAAGCGCGCCGACGCGCGGGTCGGTCATGCCGGGCTTCAGGGTCGGTCCGTCCGGGACGGAGGGCCAGCCGCCCGATGCGGCGATCGCCCGGGTCTCTGCAAGCAGCCGGCGCATGCGGATATAGAGCTCGCCGGTGGGCGCGAAGCCGTCGAGCGTGCCGGCGACATCTTCCGTTGCCGTCAGTCTCCCGAGAATCCCGGCGCCGTCGACCGGGCGTTCGTAGACGAACAGCTCCGGATCACTTGCCGAGGGGGCGACCCGGCCATGGCGCAGGTCGGTGGCATAGCGCAGCAGCGTCGCCGAAAGGCCGACATCGAACCGGGCGCGGCTTTCCGGCGAGGCATCCTCCGGCTCGTCGACGCTGTAATCCTCGGGATGCAGTCCTTCCCGGGCCGCCCGGGCAATGCCGGCAAGTGCCGACAGGGCGGCAATTGTCGGCCCATCATCATCGGTCCAGAGGGGGGCGTCGCCGTGGGACCCGTAGAACTCCCGCACGGCGGCGACGTTCCCGGCGGGAAAGCCGTCGAGTGCGGCAAGGGCTGTGGTGATCGCCTCGTCGGCCTGCGCCGACACGGAGATGAAACAGGAAACCGCCACCGCGGCGAAGGGGCGCAGTCTGCCATGTATCGCCACCGGGAAAACTCCTGAAAGAATCATCCCCGATTTGACATCATTCCATCAGAGCGGCGCAACCCCCCATCGCGCGACATAGCCGCGCGTGTCAATATGAACGAAGGGACCGTGGGATCTCGTCGCCCCGTAGGCGCCGAGCCCGCCCGGCATCCATGTCTCCGGCTCGTCGGAGACGATGCTTTCGACCAGGCGGTAGAGAGCCAACGCGTCCTTCTTCGTGATGCGTCCGTCGCGGTCGATATCGTCCATCACGCCGTCCTTCGGCTTGACGTCGATGAAGATGTCCGCCGCGCCGCCATAGACGTGGCGTGAATTCTCGCCATTGCCGATGGTCCGGTTGTAGTAGGGGGTGCGGTAGCCGCTCATGATATGGAAGCTGCCGGTGCGCCAGCCGCGCCGGTTCACTTCCTCCAGCACCCGCTCCAGCTTGATCAGCAGTTCGGTCCGCAGCACCATGAATTTCGGCCAGTCGCTCTGCTGCTTGCAGAGAAACTGCCCGAGCCGGAAATGCGGCGATACCGGCAGGTCGGCGATCTCGGGCGTGACCTCGATCAGCCCGGCAGGGCGCTCGTAGGCTGCAAGTCCCTTGTAGGGTTTTTCCGGGTACTCGCCGATCATGTAGCCGTCGATCCGGCCGTCCCTGACCTCGTCCATCGACCGCATGACGATAACCGTGAGGTCAATGTTGCCCTTGCGGCCGACGACGCGCACCGCGTGCGGCCCGGTTGTCGCCGGGACTTCCCAGCCGAATCGCTGTGGCGAAATCGTGATGACCTTGCCGGTCTCCGCCTCGATGCGGGCGCGCTCCCCGGTCTCGATCACCAGCCGGCCGCCGGGCAGGGCGAAGATCGCCATCAGGTTGAACGGGATCCGGACCCCGTCGACGGTCAGCCCGAACGGTGCGCGCGCGGAGGTAAAGGCATCGGCAAACGCCCGGGGCGCGTTGGCGATCCCGGCGAGCATCAGGCAGATGACAAACAGAAACCCGGCAGCGAGCCCCTTGGGAGCAATCCGGCGGGAGGACATGGTCGATCACCCATTGTGGTCCGGCCATGGTGCGCGGACGGCGCGCTTATACTCCTGACTGAGCTTTCCACAAAGCGGATTCTGGGGAGTCTAAAGGCAGGTCGCCGCGCCGTCGCGGCGGGCATCGCCGGCGGCCTCCGCGTGGCCGTTCCTGGCCAGGGCTACATGCGCGCCACCGAAGAACAGGCCGGGCTCCGGCCAGCATTCGACCGGCATTCCGAGCCCGCGAACGGCGGCGAGCGCCGCCTCGCCCGGGCCGGGTTCGATGTCGATCCGGCCGCCTTCGACATGCAGGCGCGGCGCCGTCACCGCGTCCGCAGCCCCCATGCCGGCGGCGATGTTGCGCACCAGCTGCAGCACGGCGGAGCGGATGCGGTTCGACCCGCCGGAACCGAGTACCGCCACCTCGCCGCCCGGACCGTTCATCAGGGTCGGCGCCATCATCGATCCCATCGGCCGGTCGGGCGTCCAGCGGTGGAACCCGCCCGGGTTGATATCTTCCTCGCCGAGCACGTTGTTCAGCATGAAGCCGCAGCCCGGTACGACGATGCCGTTGCCCTCGCCGTTGGAGAGCGTCAGCGCGGCGCAGTTGCCCCCGCGATCGATGACGCTGATATGGGTGGTGCCGCGGCTGGCGACCAGGCGCTGCCGGGCGGCTTCCGTCGCGACGGCCACGGTTTCCGGATCGAGCAGGTCCTCCGCCGCCATCCTGCCGACGGCCTTCAGACTGTCGGTCTCCGCCAGCACGGCGGCGAGCCGGGCATGGCTTTCGGGCGAGCCGTCGGCCCGGTCGCCGAGCCTTTGCAGCAGCGCGAGGCCGAGTGCGACGAGAACGCCGCCGGTGGACGGGGCCGGGTTGGTGGCGATGCGCCAGCCGCGGTAGGTGGTGACCAGCGGCGGCGCCTTGCCGGGAACGTAGCTGGAGAGATCGGCCCCGGTGAGATGCCCGCCGCCGTCACGCGACAGTCCGGCGATGCGGGAGGCGACATCTCCGTGGGTGAACAATTCGGGCCCGCCCTCGGCCAGGGCCGTCAGGCAGCCGGCGAGATCCGGGTTGACCAGCCTGTCACCCTCGGCGAGCAATCCGGTCCCGGCGGCATTGCCGGCATAGAGGCCGCGGGCGCCCGCCGTCGCGCGATAGATCGGCGCCACGACGCCGAGCACCTTCGCCTGGAACCGGTTGATCTCGATCCCACGTTCCGCCGCCGCGATGGCCGGTGCAAGGATG
The DNA here is from genome assembly GCA_040222645.1 of Rhodospirillales bacterium. Classification (GTDB taxonomy): domain Bacteria; phylum Pseudomonadota; class Alphaproteobacteria; order Rhodospirillales; family HT1-32; genus HT1-32. The sequence continues at coordinate 9,216 of JAVKCR010000011.1, read as the reverse complement.
TTGCGCATCGGCAGCCGGCAGAGATCGCCGTGGATGCGGAACATGCCGGGAATAGCGCCCGGCGTGGCGGTGGCGCCCATGCCGATATGGAATTCCTGCCGCGTGGTGCCGAAATCGGCAAAAGCGGCATGGAAATCGATCTCCTCGACCGGGCGCTTGTGTTTCGGCGTGCGGGCAAAGAAGTCGTAGGCGACCGGCGCGTGGCCCGCCCGGCCGGCAAGCAGGAATCCGCCGCCGCCCGGGCTCGCCAGCACCGGTTCCGCGACGAAGGCCGCCGCCATGCCGGCCAATGCCGCGTCGAAGGCGTTTCCGCCGGCCTCCAGCGCGATCCGTGCCGCTTCTACGGTTTCGGGATGTCCGGCGGCGATGGCGCCGCCGATACCGGCTGGCATAAGTTCAGTCCACCGTCAGTTCGCGCCACCCGCGGGCACCACCACGTCGCGGATGATATCGAGGATCACCCCGGTTGCCTTCTCGACCAGCAACACGTTCGTATCGACGATGATCCGTTCGATATCCGGTGGCGTCGACGGCAGCCGGCCCGCAAGGTCGGACGGCAGGTCCCGCCTGGCGAGGCCGGGCGGCAGGGTGCCGTTCTTCTGCAACTGGCGTTCGAGACCCGGCGGCAGCTTTTCCTTTCGGGCGAGGCCCGGCGGCAGGCCGCCCTGCTTCTTGCCGCCGCCCTTCTGATCCTTGGCGGACGTGGCGTCGGAATCGTCCGCCACGCCGGCGGCCCGCTTCACCTCGTCGTAGAAGCCCTCGATCGCCGCCCGGGTCACCTCGTCGAAAATCCGGCCGGCGGCGTCGCCGGCCGTCTGCGCCGATGCCGTGCCTGCAGAGAGGAGCAGGGCGGCAACAAGCAATGCTCGAATCATGTTATCATCTCCGGTTTCGCAGCCTTTCTAAGGCGCGCCTGAAGGGTCACCGAAAACTTCGCCATTTCCAAGCTTGCATCCGCTGTGGCATAGTCCCGCGAAATCACGACGGGGGCTGCGGCAGAACATGGGTGAGCCGCTCCGCGGAAAAAGAATCCTGATCTACAGCCACGATACCTTCGGGCTAGGCCACCTGCGCCGCTGCCGGGCGATCGCCCATGCGCTGGTGGATAACGACAAGGATCTTTCCGTCCTCATCATTTCCGGATCGCCGATCATCGGCAGTTTCGACTTCCGCACGCGGGTGGACTTCATCCGGATTCCAGGCGTCATCAAGCTCCGGAATGGTGAATACACCACCCTCAGCCTCAATATCGCGACCGAACAGACGCTGGCCATGCGTGCCTCGATCATCCAGCACACGGCAGAGACCTTCGAGCCGGACATTTTCATCGTCGACAAGGAGCCGCTCGGCCTGCGTGGAGAGGTGCGCGACACGCTGACCATGCTGCGCACGCAGGGCGTGCCGACCATCCTCGGCCTGCGCGACGTGATGGACGAGCCGTCGCTGCTGGCGCCGGAATGGGAACGCAAGAACGTGATACCGGCATTGCAGGAACTCTATGACGAGATCTGGGTCTATGGCGTACGCAAGATCTGCGATCCGCTCGCCGGTCTGCCGATCCCTGCCGCGGTACGGCGCAAGATGACCTATACCGGTTACCTGCCGCGGTTCCCGTCGGCCGGCGCACCGGCGGCGGAAAACATCCCTTTCGATGAACCCTGGGTGCTGGTCACCACCGGCGGCGGCGGCGACGGCGACGCCCTGATCGACTGGGTCCTAAGGGCCTACGAATCCGGGGCCGACCTGCCCTGTCCGGCGCTGCTGGTGCTCGGCCCCTTCATGCAGGCGGAGATGCAGGCGGAGTTCCACCAGCGGGTGGCGCGCCTCGACCGCGTGCACGCGATCACCTTCGACGCCCATATCGAAGGGCTGCTCGCACGTTCGGCCGCCGTTGTCGCGATGGGTGGCTACAACACGTTTTGCGAGATCCTGTCCTTCGACAAGAAGGCGCTGATCGTGCCGCGCACCCGCCCGCGCATGGAACAGTTCATGCGGGCTTCCGCCGCCTCGCGCCTCGGTCTCGTCAGCATACTGGAAGATGACGGCTGGCGGGCCACCGACGCGATGGTCGATGCGCTGCGCCGCCTGCCCGACCAGGATCCGCCGTCGCAGAAGGTGATGCCGGGCCTGCTCGACGGCTTCGCCACAATCCGCCGGCAAACCTCGCTCTGGCTGCACAGCAGCAGCGGCGAACGGCCGCGGATCGCCGTCACCGGCGAATAGCCGTCGCGATGGCGAAAGTCGCAATCGTCCTGAAAGGCTATCCGCGCCTCTCGGAAACCTTCATCGCCCAGGAATTGCTGGAACTGCAGCGCCGCGGCCTCGATTTCACCATCCTGTCGCTGCGCCATCCGACCGACCGCGCCACCCATCCGGTGCATGACGAGATCACGGCCCCGGTCAGCTACCTGCCGGAATACCTGCACCAGGAACCGGCCCGCGTGCTGCGCGGCTGGCTCTCGGCGCGGCGCCTGCCGGGCTACGCGGCGGCGCGCACCGTCTGGCTGGCCGACCTCAGACGAGATCCGACCCGCAACCGGGTGCGGCGCTTCGGCCAGGCGATGGTGCTGGCGGCGGAACTCGCCCCGGACACGGAACGGCTCTATGCCCATTTCCTGCATACCCCGGCCTCCGTCGCGCGCTACGCGGCGATCATGCGCGGCCTGCCCTGGTCCTGCTCGGCCCATGCCAAGGACATCTGGACCTCGCCGGAATGGGAATTGCGCGAGAAGCTCTCCAGCCTCGACTGGCTGGTGACCTGCACCGCAACCAATGCCGCCCATCTGCGCGGGCTCGCCGCCGATCCGGGCAAGGTGGCGCTGGTCTATCACGGCCTCGATCTCGACCGCTTTCCGTCACCCGACCGGCCCGCGGCGCCCGGCAACGGGCCGCTGCGCATCCTGTCGGTCGGGCGGGCAGTGGCCAAGAAGGGCTATGACGACCTGCTCCAGGCGCTCGCCCGGCTCGCCCCGGACATCGACTGGCGCTTCGAGCATATCGGCGGCGGCAAGGAACTCGGCCGGCTGAAGGCACAGGCGGCCGCGCTCGGCATCGCCGGGCGCATCGACTGGCGCGGCGCCCAGCCGCAGGCGACCGTGCTCGCCGCGCTCGGACGGGCCGACATCTTCGTGCTGGCCAGCCGGATTGCCGGCGACGGCGACCGTGACGGCCTGCCCAACGTGCTGATGGAAGCGCAGAGCCAGCGCGTCGCCTGCGTCTCGACCTCGGTCTCGGCGATCCCGGAACTGATCGTCGACGGCGAGACCGGGCTGCTGGCACCGGAACGCGATCCGGCCCGGCTGGCGGCGGCCCTCGAACGGCTGGCCCGCAACCCGGCGGAAAGGCTGCGTCTCGCCGCCGCGGGCGAAAAACGGGTTCGCTCCGGCTTCGCCATGCAGAACGCGATTGTCGACCTCGCGCGGCGCTTCGGCCTTGACGCGGCGGCCCGCCCTGCCGACAAGGTGGCCTGATGAGGGTCATGTTGTTGGCACCGCTGAAGCCGCCGACACATCCCGTGCCGTCGGGAGACCGCCGTGTCGCGCGCCTGCTGATGCGCGCCATCGAGGCCGCCGGTCATCGTGTCGAGCTCGCCACCCGGTTCCGGTCGCGCGACGGCACCGGGGACGCGGACCGGCAGGAGAAGATGGCGGCGCTGGGCAAGCGCGTCGCCGACCGGCTGATTCGCCTGCTCCATGCGCGGCCCAAGAACGAACTGCCCGAGATCTGGTTCACCTACCATCTCTATTACAAGGCGCCGGACTATATCGGCCCGGCCGTCTGCCGCGAATTCAACATACCCTACATCGTTGCCGAGGCGTCCCACGCGGCCAAGCAGGCGGACGGTCCCTGGGCCATCGGTCACCGGGCGGCGGAGGAAGGCATTCGTGCCGCCGACCGCATCGTGCTGCTGAATTCCGCCGACCTTGAAGGGCTGGAGGAGATCGTTGCAGATCACGCCTCGATCATACGCCAGGCGCCGTTCATCGATACCGCCTCCTTCACCCAGGCCGCCCTTGCCTGGGACAGTCACCGGGCGGCGCTGGCGGAGGAACTCGGCCTCGACCCGGCGAAGCCATGGCTCGCCTGCGTCGCGATGATGCGTCACGGCGACAAGCTCCAGTCATACCGCGCGCTCGCCGAGGCGCTGGGCAAGCTCGTCGATCTCGACTGGTCGCTGATCGTGGTCGGCGACGGCGCCACCCGGCCGGTCGTTGAAAGCGTGCTGGAAAACGCGGCGCCCGGACGAACCGTGTTTGTCGGCCGCCGGGAGGGTTCCAACATGAGCCGCATCCTGGCGGCTTCTGACATCTATGTCTGGCCGGCGATCAACGAGGCCTTCGGCATGGCGTTACTCGAGGCCCAGGCCTCCGGTCTGCCGGTCGTTGCCGGCGGATATGGCGGTGTTGCCGACGTGGTGACCGATGGCGGCATCGTCACGCCGGCGGGCGATATCGATGCCTTTGCCGATGCCGTGCGCCTGCTGCTCACCGATATCGAGCGCCGCGACAATCTCGCCGCCGCCGCGCAGCGCACGGTGACCGATATCGCGCTCGCGTCGCGCAGTCTCGACCGGGTGCTGCGCGACGTGGTTCCCGAGCGCGAGGATGCCCTGACGTGAAGCGGCTCTGCCTGCTTCGCCACCTCCCCACCGACTGGAACCACGAGAAACGCCTCCAGGGCCGCACCGACCGGCCGCTCGCACCCGCCACCGCTGTCGAAATGCTGCCGTACGACCCCGCGCACTGGCGGCTGGTTTCCAGTCCGCTCCGGCGCGCCGTGGAAACCGCCCGGCTCCTGTTCGGGGCGGAACCCGAAATCGTCACGGCGCTGACCGAGATGGATTGGGGAACTTTCGAAGGAAGGCGGCTCACCGACCTCCGCCATGAACTGGGCGACGCGCTCGCGCGGAACGAGGCGCAGGGACTGGATTTCCGTCCGCCCGGCGGTGAATCCCCGCGCGACGTGCAGGCGCGCTTGCGGGACTGGCTGGTTGAAGTGGCCGGATCCGACCGCGATATCATCGCCGTTTCCCACAAGGGGGTGATGCGGGCAGCCCATGCGATGGCGACCGGCTGGGACATGACCGCCGATGCCCCGGACCGGGTCGACTATCGTCGACCGCAGGTCTACCGGCTGGCGCCGGACGGGACGCTTGCCGTCGAGACGCTCAATGCCGAAGCGGAGAATCTCCGGTGAGCGGCCCCGTCGTATTCTGGGTGCAGCATCTGCTCGGCGTTGGCCACCAGCGACGCAGCGCGGCGATCGCACGGGCCTGCGCGGATGCGGGCCTGGAGGTGGTCTATGTCTCCGGCGGCCTGCCGGTGCGCGATCTCGATCTCCGGGGCTGCGACTTCCGGCAATTGCCGCCCTGCCGTAGCGCCGATGCGGCCTTTTCGGGTCTCGTCGATGCGGCCGGCGCCCCGGTCGGCGAAGGCTTCATGGCGGAGCGGGCCCGGAAGCTTTGCGGGATATTGCGCCGCGTCCGCCCGGCGGTGTTCGTCACCGAGACCTATCCCTTCGGCCGCAAGCCCTTCGCCGCCGAACTGGACCCGGCACTGGCGATTGCCGGCGAGAGCGGAACCTGCGTGGCGTCGGTGCGCGACATCCTGGTCCGCAAGCCGGACCCGGAGAAATATCGCAGATCGGCCGGTATCGCCGAACGGTTCTACAAGGCGGTGCTGGTGCATGAACCCGCCGGGCTCGACGGCTTCGAGCGGAGCTACCCCTTCGCGGCGCGGATCGCACCCCTGTTGCACCGGACCGGCTACGTGGCGGAAACGCCGGTCTCCATACCGGCAAACGGCGATGCAGGCGCCGGTGAAGTTCTGGTGTCCGGCGGTGGCAGCGCGGTCGCCCTGCCGCTGTTCCGGGCCGCCATCGAGGCGCGGACGAAGGCCGGCGCCGATGGTCCGGCATGGCGAATCCTCGTCGGCGCCGGCGTCGGCGACAGCGACTTCCGTACCCTCGCCGACCGGGCCCGGCCCGGTCTCGTGGTGGAACGCGCCCGACCAGACTTCACGGCGATGCTCGGCCGCGCCCGGCTGTCGGTGTCGCTTGCCGGCTACAACACCGTGGTCGAGAGCCTGCAGGCCGGGGCCCGCATGGTGCTGGCGCCCTTCGCCAGCGGCGGCGAGACGGAACAGGCGGACCGCGCGGCGGCATTGCAGCATGCCGGCCGGGCTAGGGTCCTGCCGCTCGACGGTTTGACCGGAGACAGCCTGGCAGCAACCGTCGGCGAGGCCCTCGTCGGCCCGACACCGGCAATTCCGGCCGGCTGGTTCGCTGGGGCTGAAAGATCTGCGGAAATCATCGCGCGGCTTGCCGCACGGCCCGGCGATTGAATCGACGGTTACCGGCGGCGCGATTATAGTAAGGTCAGGTCGCACTGGGCGGCCGCAACAAGGGGACAATTGCAGGCATGACGGCGTTTCAGGCAATGGCCCGGGACATCCGTTCCCTGTTGCCGGAAACGGCCGGGGAACTGGATCGCTGGCGCGAGCTCGGTCTTGCCGCCCGGTTCTGGTGGCGTGACGACGATGCCGTCGGCGACACACCGGAACTCCGCCGCATGATCGGGCAGGCGGAAAACGCCGGTCTCGGCATCGTGCTGGCCGTGATTCCGGACCGCCTGGAGCAGGGCCTCGTCGAACGGATCGCCGCTTCTTCGTCGATCGGAATCATGCAGCACGGCTTTCGCCACCTGAATCACGCCGCGTCCGGCGGCAAGAAATCGGAGTTTGGGCCGGATCGCGATCCGGATGCCTCGATCGCCGATCTCAAATCGGGGCATGCCCGGCTGGCGGCGGTGTTTGGCCGGCGCTTCACGCCCTGGCTGGCGCCCCCGTGGAACCGCATCGATCCCGGCGTTTCATCGCGGCTTGGCGAAACCGGCATCCGGGGACTCAGTCTCTACGGCGATTCCCCGAAGGGCTCGCCGGCGGGCATTCCCGCCGTCCACACCCATCTCGATATCATCGACTGGAAGGCCGGCGGCGGGTTCGTCGGCGCCGGGGCCATCGATCTGCTGTTCGCCGCCGCGCTGCACCGGCGCCGGTCGGGCGTGATTCCTGTCAACGCCCCGATCGGCCTTCTGACCCATCACCTGGTGCATGATTCCGCCTGTACGGCATTCATTGACAGCTTCGCCGCTTTCGTTCGCGGCTCGGCTGCGCTTGAATGCCCTGAATCAGGGGAGCTTTTCGGAATCTCATGAGTTTCTCGAGCACGCATTACTACCCGGTGAAGGAACTCACCGGCGACTATCTCCGGGGTGGAGGCGGCGCGGCGCTTTGCGGCGCGCCGCTGGTGATCGCCGATACGGTGACGGTCGCGAGCTACTTTCTCTGGCCGATGGTCATCCTGTTCGGCGGCTTCGTTGTGCGTACCGGACTGAAGCAGTTCAGCTGGATCTCGGTGGAGCCGGAAGGTATCCGCAGCACCGGCATCCTGCGCAAGGAAATCCGCTGGGAAGACCTTGGCCGCATCAGGATGCGCTACTTCTCGACCAAGCGTGACCGGACAGACGGATGGATGCAGGTCAAGGTCTCGGCCGGGCGGCGGACGCTGGAATTCGATTCCTCTTTGACCGATTTCGAGGACCTGGCGCGGCGGCTGGCCGAGGCCGGCGTTCGGTTCAGGGCCGAGATGGACGAGACCACCCGGGCCAATTTCGAACTGATGGGTATCAGCCTGGTCGACCTGGCGAATGACGGGGGCCAGGAGAACGCCGGATGAGCAACATCCTGACCATCGAGGACCTGCATATCCGCTTCCGGCTTGAAGCGGGCATCCTCGAAGCCGTCAGAGGCGTCTCCTTCTCGATTCCGGAACGATCGACCGTGGCGCTGGTCGGCGAATCCGGGTCGGGCAAGTCGGTGATCAGCCAGGCCATTCTCGGTATCCTGCCGGAGATCGCGACGATCAGCCAGGGCGCCATCCTGTTCCGCGACCCGGCCATCCCCGGCAGCGAGATCGATATCGCGGCGCTTGGCCGGGATTCGAAGGAAATCCGCAGCATCCGCGGCGGGCGCATCTCGATGATATTCCAGGAACCGATGAGTTCGCTGTCGCCGCTGCACACCGTGGGCAACCAGATCGAGGAGGCGGTACGCCTGCATCGCGATGTATCCGCCGGCACCGCCCGCGATCTCGCCCGCGAGATGCTCGACCTGGTCGGGTTCCCCGATCCGGACCGGGCGCTCAGGACCTATCCGTTCGAACTGTCCGGCGGTCTGCGCCAGCGCGCGATGATCGCCATGGCGCTGGTCTGCCGGCCGGCGCTGCTGATCGCCGACGAACCCACCACCGCGCTCGACGTCACCATCCAGGCGCAGATCCTGAAGCAGATGCGCGACCTGCAATCCGATCTCGGCATGTCGATCCTGATGATCACCCACGATCTCGGCGTCGTCGCCAACGTCGCCGACGAAGTGGTGGTGGTCTATCACGGGCAGGTCATGGAACGCGGGCCCGCGGACGAGATTTTCGCCAATCCGCAGCATGAATATCTCCAGGCGTTGCTGCGCGCGGTGCCGCGGTTCGGCATGGCGGAAAACGAGCGCCTGATGCCGATCCGCGAGATCGAGAGCCAGACCGGCCACCTGCTGGCCGAATATTGCGCCGCCGATCCGGCGCCGGATGGGCCCGCCGACGGGGCGCCGCTGCTCGACATACGCCATGTCTCAAAGCGCTTCGCGATCCGCAAGGGCGGCATGTTCTCGAAATCGAGCGAAGAGGTGGTGGCCCTCGACGACGTCAGCCTGCATGTGAAGAAGGGCGAGTGTCTCGGGCTGGTCGGCGAAAGCGGCTGCGGCAAGACGACCTTGTCGAAGATCATCATGGCGGCGATCCGTCCGACCGAGGGCGAAGTGCTGTTCAACGGCGGCGGGGAGACGGTCGATCTCACGAAGATGACCGAGAAGGAGCTGTTCCCCTACCGGCGGCGCATCCAGTTCATCTTCCAGGACCCCTACGGCTCGCTGAATCCACGCATGCCGGTCTCCGAACTGATCGCCGAACCGCTGGTGATCCACGAGATCGGCGACCGCCGGTACCGCGAGGAGATGGTGCAGGAACTGATGCGCCTCGTCGGCATGGATTCCCGGCATCTGAACCGCTATCCGCATTCCTTCTCCGGCGGACAGCGCCAGCGCATCGGCATCGCCCGCGCGCTTGCATTGCGGCCCGACCTGCTGCTCTGCGACGAACCGGTCTCCG
>JAVKCR010000010.1:0-8484 GCA_040222645.1 Rhodospirillales bacterium | reverse complement strand
TGCCGATATGACAAGGATGTCGTTGTCCGCAAGTTGATGGATTATTGCGAGACACAGGATCTCGGCAACAAGTGCTACCTCCATATCGTCGGTGATGAAAAATTGAACCCGGCCATAGCCTATGATCCACTACCTGCTTTTGCAGTTGTCCCCGGAACCGGTAGCGCCGTCCGCGCCCCTGAGAAGGCTAAGGGACTCATCATATTCATGCCCGGCTTCCAAGGCTGGAACACTTTGCCGAGAATCTGGCCCCGGCTTGAAGCATCCAGCATGGCGCCGGTATTGAATGCGCTTGGAGAACGTGGCTGGGCAGTTCGCCGTATGAATGTCCGTTCCTTCGATCGGGCGTACCTGAGCCGGAACAACGAGATCTGGAAGGCTCTCGTCGAAAGCCAGATCGAAGCGGCGCGTAAAGAAGGCTTTCGGAAAGTCGTCCTTGTGGGCCATTCCAGGGGTGGTGCGGAACTCCTCAGGGCCTTGGCCGCCGGCGCCCGGCCTGATGCAGCGGTGGTTTCAGAACCCGACTGGCTGGGGCCGAAATATGACCGCGAAGCCAAGGTGCAAACGACGGATGAAAAACGATTGGATGAACTCGGGGCCCTGCTGGATGAGCGCGGTGATACGCCCCTGCTGTTCTTCCGCTTCAGGGCAAGCCGCTGGTATGGAGAAATGCCGGACAATGCGATAGGCGAGATACTGGCAGACGGAGCATCGATGGCGCTCGCCATCGAGAATCCCGAAGGTTTCCGCGGACACGGCACATTCTATTCACCAGCATTCTCCACCGCCTACGCCTCCTGCCTCGACAGGTTCCTGTCGGGTGACCTGCAGCGTGGCGACACTTGCGAACCCGCGCAACTCGATGGGACCCGTCGGCAGGACTGGGCAATTGAATCTGATCTGAAAGCTGCGGGTCTCTCCCCCGTCGGAAATGAAGCCCTGCATCGTCTCATGCTGGGCAAGACCTACTGCATCTACGATGAATCCGGGGGCGGCCTTGATGAAGACTTGTCCTGCGCACAACTTACCGATCACCACTGGATCAGGGATTCCCAGGTCAACGCCCGCAGAGCGATGCTGAACAGGGCCGAATACGACCTCGTGCCGGACGGGTTCTGCCGGTACGATTTTCTCGCCCTCGAATTTCCGTTCTGCTACCGAACCTACCCTGATGGCGACAGCATCTGGCTGGTCGATGGCAAGACCTCGGCAATCCTTTTCAGGATCGCCCCTGTGGCCACCGGAGGCCTGAAGCATACGGATTTTACCTGCACGACATCACGAAATTCCCGGACTCCCGAATGCGAGAGGAATGCCGGCAGTTGATGCCAGACCCGGATATCGAGTTCAGTCGTCGAGAAAGCCGGCGATAAGCCGGTCGGCGGCGACGCCTGCCGGCATGTTGCCGGATTCAACCGCCGTCTCGAGGTCTGCCAGCATGGCGGCGACGCGGTCATCCGACCGGAAGCGGTCCAGCAGCCTGTCCTCGATGACATCCCACATCCAGCGGACGTTCTGGCGTTGCCGGAGCCTTGTGAGCGCGCCGCTCGCCTCCATCATCTCGCGGTGGTCGCCGATGCGCGACCAGAGGTCCTCGACGCCGGTATTGGCGAGCGCGGAACAGACGACCACGGGCGGACGCCAGTCGGCGGTGCGCGGCGTCATGATGTTCAGCGCCGAGCGGTAATCGCCGGCGGCGCGGCGGGCGCGGCGCTCGTTCTCGCCGTCCGCCTTGTTGATGGCGATCATGTCGGCGACCTCGAGCACGCCCTTCTTGATGCCCTGCAATTCGTCGCCGGCGCCGGCGATCATCAGCACCAGGAAGAAATCCACCATGTCGGCGACGGCGGTCGCCGACTGGCCGACGCCGACGGTCTCCACCAGCGCGAGAGCGTAGCCGGCCGCCTCGCAGAGCAGCATCGTCTCGCGGGTCCGCCTGGTGACGCCGCCGAGCGTTCCGGCGGACGGCGAGGGGCGGACAAAGGCCCTGTCATCGATTGCGAGGCGCGCCATCCGCGTCTTGTCGCCGAGGATGCTGCCGCCGGTGCGCGACGAGGTCGGGTCGACCGCCAGCACCGCGACCCGGTGGCCGGCGGCGGTGAGGTTCGAGCCCAGCGTGTCGATGAAGGTGCTCTTGCCGACGCCGGGAACCCCGGTGATGCCGACGCGCTGCGCCTTGCCGGCATCCGCGGTGAGCGCGCTCAGCACCTCGGCGGCCTGCTCGCGGTGCGCCGGGTTGCGGCTCTCGACCAGCGTTATGGCGCGCGCGAGCACCATGCGGTCGCCCTTGCGGACGCCGTCGACATAGTCGGCGGTGGTGAGGGTGCGGCGGCGCGGCGGCGCCGGGCGGTCGTTCATGCCGGGCTCAGGCGACCTGCGGCGAGTAATCCAGGCTGTCGCCCAGGGATTGCAGCAGTTCGATCGCCGCCTCCGCGATATTGGTGCCCGGCGGGAAGATCGCCATGGCGCCGGCCGCGCGCAGTTCGTCGTAATCCTGCGGCGGGATGACGCCGCCGGCGACGATGATGATGTCGTCGCGGCCGAGATCGTCGAGCGCCTTGCGCAGTTCCGGCACCAGCGTCAGGTGACCGGCCGCCAGCGAACTGGCGCCGACGATATGCACGTCGTTCTCGACCGCCTGGCGGGCGGCTTCCTCCGGGGTCTGGAACAGCGGGCCGATATCGACATCGAAGCCGAGATCGGCGAAGGCGGTTGCAATGACCTTCTGGCCGCGGTCATGGCCGTCCTGGCCCATCTTGGCGAGCAGGATGCGCGGCCGGCGGCCTTCGTGGCGGGCGAAGGCCTCCACCTGGCGGCGGGCCTCCTCGGCAATCTTCGATCCAGCACCCATTTCAGCCCCGTAAACACCTGTGATCGAACGGATTTCGGCGACATGGCGGCCATAGACCTTTTCCATCGCGATGGTGATCTCGCCGACGGTCGCCTTGTTGCGCGCGGCATCGACGGCCAGCGCCAGCAGGTTGCCCTCGCCGGTCTCGGCCGATTTCGTGATCGCCTCGAGCGACGCCTGGCAGGCGGCCTCGTCGCGGCTGGCGCGAAGCTCCTCGAGCTGGGCGACCTGCCGGCGGCGGACGGAGGAATTGTCGACCTTGAGCACCTCGACATTGTCCTTCTGGCCGGATTTGTAGCGGTTGACCCCGACCACGGTCTGGCGGCCGGAATCGATGCGGGCCTGGGTGCGGGCGGCGGCCTCCTCGATGCGCATCTTCGGGATGCCGGCCTCGATCGCCTTGGCCATGCCGCCCTGTTCCTCGACTTCCTGGATATGGGCCCAGGCGCGCCGGGCGAGGTCGGCGGTCAGCCGTTCCACGTAGTAGCTGCCGCCCCAGGGGTCGATCAGGCGGCAGGAACCGCTTTCCTGCTGGATGAAGAGCTGGGTGTTGCGCGCGATTCGCGCCGAGAAATCGGTCGGCAGCGCCAGCGCCTCGTCGAGCGCGTTGGTGTGCAGCGACTGGGTATGGCCATGCACGGCGGCGAAGGCCTCGACGCAGGTCCGCGTGACGTTGTTGAACACGTCCTGCGCGGTCAGGCTCCAGCCCGAGGTCTGGCAGTGAGTGCGCAGCGACAGCGAGCGCGCGTTCTGCGGGTCGAACTGCTTCATCAGCCGGGCCCAGAGCAGGCGGGCCGCCCGCATCTTGGCGACTTCCATGAAGTAGTTCATGCCGATCGCCCAGAAGAAGGAGAGCCGCGGCGCGAAGGCGTCGACGCCGAGCCCGGCGGCCATACCGGCGCGGACATATTCCACCCCGTCAGCCAGCGTGTAGGCGAGTTCGAGGTCGGCGGTCGCGCCGGCTTCCTGCATGTGGTAGCCGGAGATCGAGATCGAGTTGAACTTCGGCATCCGCTCCGCGGTGTAGGAGAAGATGTCGGAGATGATCCGCATCGAGGGCACGGGCGGGAAGATGTAGGTGTTCCGCACCATGAACTCTTTCAGGATGTCGTTCTGGATCGTGCCCGAGAGCTTCTCCGGCGGCACGCCCTGTTCCTCGCCCGCGAGGATGAACAGCGCCATAACCGGCAGCACCGCGCCGTTCATGGTCATCGAGACGCTCATGCGGTCGAGCGGGATGCCGCCGAACAGGGTGCGCATGTCGAGGATGGAATCGATGGCGACACCCGCCATGCCGACATCGCCGGCGACGCGCGGATGGTCGGAATCGTAGCCGCGGTGGGTCGCGAGATCGAAGGCGACCGACAGGCCTTTCTGGCCGGCGGCGAGGTTGCGGCGGTAGAAGGCGTTGGATTCCTGCGCCGTCGAGAAGCCGGCATATTGCCGGATCGTCCAGGGCTTGGTGACATACATGGTCGGGTAGGGGCCGCGCAGGTAAGGCGCGATACCGGGATAACCGCCGGTGAAATCGAGCCCGGCGATGTCTTCGGCCGCGTAGGCCGGCTTCACGTCGATGCCTTCGGGCGTCGTCCAGGGAGCCGCTTCATAGCGGGGCGAGGCGACCGCCGGTACGCCGTCCGCCGTGAGCGGCAGGGTCGAGAAATCAGGAATCTTGCTCATGCCCGTTCTCCTTCAAGACGTCCGTGAAGCCCGGCAAGAAAGGCCGCCACATCGCATCCGGCGTAAATATAACCGTCAATCCCGGCCGCCGCATAGTCCGCTTCCTTCTCGCCGCCACGTCCGGCGAGCCATATCTTGCCGGCGCCGGCCGCCTTCAGGGCCGACGCGAGCCCCGCCGCGCGGTCGGCGTAGATCTCGTCCGACGAGCATAGCACGGCTTCCGCCGCGCCGCTGGCGCGAAAGGCTGAGACGATGGCATCGTCCGTCGCATCAGCCGGTCCGTCGGAAACGCCGATGCCGCCGGCGGCAAACAGGTTGCGGGCAAACGTCGCACGTGCCGTGAAGTCGGCAAGCGGCCCGATGAAGGCGCCGAAGACGGCAGGACGATTGCCGGTTCGCGCGGCGATGGCGTCGGCCGCGTCGCGCATGTCCTCGAAAGCCTGGGCCGGGCGGAACCGGGGCAGGGGCTCTGCATGGAGCGCATCTGCCGGCCGGAGGGCGGCGGCGATGGCGCCGAGCGCCTCTCCCCCGTCCAGGGCCGCGGCGATATCCGCATAGGCCGACGCCGCATCCAGCCCCCGGGCGGGCTGGCCATCGGCAATCGGCATGATGTCGCCGATTTCGGCGGTTTCCGCCGGGATTTCGTCAAGCTGCGGGAACTCGCTGACGCCAGTCACCGGCAGCCGTCGCTTCGCCGCATCCGCCGCCTTCGCGGCGACCGTCGTCCCGATCGCCTCGCGAAGCCTGCCGGAAGTCAGCGCCGCGACGATGCCGCCGCCGCTCTCGATTTCCTGGAACTCGGCCCAGGCACGCGCCGCGAGATCCGCGGTCAGGCTCTCGATGGCGAAGGACCCGGCAGCCGGATCGCAGACCGCGCCGAGATGGCTTTCCTCGTTCAGGATCACCTGGATGTTGCGCGCCATGGCCTGGGCGAAAGACGTGGCCTGGCCGCCGGTGGCCCAGGAATAGGGCAGCACGGTGACCTGCATCGCGCCGCCGATGGCGCCTGCCATGCCGGCCGCCGTTCCGCGCAGCATGTTCACCCACGCATCCCGGATCGTGTACATGCCCGACGCCGATATGGCCTCGATCGTGGGCGGCGAGGCGGTGGCGCCGCAGGCGCCGAGCACGCGCTCCCACATCTGCAGGCCGGCGCGCAGCTTGGCGATGGACAGGAAAAGGTCCGCCGAGACCGTCAGGCGCAACCGGACCGCGTCCGCCGCCTGCTGGATATCCATCCCGCTTTCGGCCCCGAGACGGAGATAGTACACCGCGGTCGAAAGCGCCGCGGCAAGTTCCTGGACATTGCTCGCGCCGGCTTCCTCGTAGGGAGCGCCGTCGGCGACAAGGTTTATGAAATCAATGTTCTGCGCACCAGGCCTCATGTTCTTCATGAAGGTCACCGGATCCCAGTGAAGCTCTCCCGTGCGGGCGAGCAGACCCGCCGGATCGACCCGGAACGACTGCAGCCGGGCCTGTTGCCGGCCCGCCTCCTGGTCGAGCAGCACGAGCTGGACCGGCGCCAACTGCCCGGCCTCGACGCAGATGTCGTCGCCGATGACGAAACGTTGCGCGTCCCCCGCGTCGCGTATCGCCAGGCCATCGAGACGGCCGGGCGCGCTTGCCAGCCGGACGAGGTGGGATGTCGCGCCGCAGCGGCGATGTTCGTCGATCTCGGCGGATGCCCGTTCAGGGTCGGGATGGGTGACGAGCGTGCGGATGTCCCACGGGCCCTGCCGCGCCGGTACCGTGACCTCGTCGCCCGTCAGCGATGTGTAGAGCGGCTGGATCTCGACCCCGTCATAGGTCGGGGAGACCAGCGACTTGTGGAAATCACGGCCTTTCAGCGTGGAATCGACCAGCGCCAGCCAGTCCGTTTCGGATGCGGGGGAGAAACCGTCGGAGAGATCGATTTCGGGTAAAGTCGCGTCGTCAGCCACCGTTACACCTCGTGTGCGGGTTCGCGGATCCCGGCGCAAGCGGCACGTCGCCGGAAAGCCATATTGCAGCGCCGTATAGTCCCGCTCGTGACGGGAAACGCAAGTTCACGGCACGAGAATCAGGTCGCCGGGCCACATATCCGCCGGGGCCGGCGGCAGACAGGCGCTATCTGCCCGGGCGCGGCACGAACAGGCTGAGTGCGAAGAAGGTTGCGGCCGTCACCACGATGGTCGGACCGGCCGGGCTGTCGAAGGCCAGCGCCGCCGCGATGCCCGCGGGAACAGCCACCGACCCGACGATGGCGGCGATCACCGCCATGCCTTCCGGCGACCGCGCAAAGCGCCGGGCCGTCGCCGCCGGCACGATGAGCAGCGAGGTGATCAGCAGGATCCCGACGATCTTCATGGCGATGGCGACGGCGAGCGCGATCATCGCGACCAGAGCCGCCTCTGCCAGCGCCGGGTGCCCGCCTTCCGCCGCCGCGAGATCCGCGTTCACGGTGCCCGCCAGCAATGGCCGCCAGAGCCGGACGAGCAGCGCCAGAACCATCGCGCCCCCGGCATAGATGATCGCAATGTCGGTGAGGCTGACCGCAAGGATGTCGCCAAAAAGGTAGGCCATCAGGTCGACCCGCACGCTGACCGCGACCGCCACCACCACGAGACCGACCGAGAGCGAGGTGTGGGAAAGAATGCCGAGCAGGGTGTCATTCGGCACCGCGCGCAGCCGCTGCAGCAGGACCAGGGCGGCAGCAATTCCCAGGGCGACAACCAGGACCCCGAAGGAGACATCGATTCCAAGGGCAAGTCCAAGCGCCACCCCCAGCAGGCCGCTGTGGGAAACCGTGTCGCCGAAATAGGCCATCCGGCGCCAGACGATGAAACAGCCGAGCGGGCCGGCAACCGCTGCGACGCCGATACCGCCGATGACGGCACGCAGGATGAAATCGTCGAACATCAGTGCTGGTGCCCTTCATCGCAGGCATCGGGCGCCCCGTCGGCGATGGCGCCGTCGAGATGGTGATGATGATCGTGGTGATGGGTGTAGACGGCGAAGGAATCGGCGGCGCGCGGACCGAACAGGCGAACATATTCCGGGCTGGCGCCGACCTCTCCGGGCACCCCGGAACAGCAGACATGGCCGTTGAGGCAGACCACCCGGTCGGTCGCCGACATCACGATATGCAGATCATGGGAGACCAGCAGGATGCTGCAATGCCGGCGTTTGCGGATATCGGCGATCAGTTCGTAGAGCGCGATCTCGCCGGCGAAATCCACGCCCTGCACCGGTTCGTCGAGCACCAGCAGGTCGGGCTGGCGAACCAGCGCGCGGGCCAGCAGCACCCGGCGGAACTCGCCGCCGCTCAATGTCTGGGCCTCGGCATCCGCGAGATGGGCGACACCGGTTTCCTCCAGCGCCGCGAGGATATCCGCATCGCTGTGGCGATCGGTCAGCGACATCAGCCGCCGGACGCTGAGCGGCAGCGTCCAGTCGACCTGGAAATGCTGTGGCGCATAGCCGATGCGCAGGCTCTCGCGCCGCTGCACGCGGCCCGTGCCCGGCCGGGTGAGGCCGAGGATCAGGCGCACCAAGGTGGTCTTGCCGCCGCCATTCGGTCCGATCAGCGTGACGATCTCGTTCTCGCCGATATCGAGCGAGACGGATTGCAGCACATCTCGTCCGCCAAGGCGGATACCGACGTCTTCAAGGGTGACAAGCGGTCGCGCGGACAAATTCGGGAACTCCGGCCGGGGAGATGCTGGTTTGTTATATTATAACGCCCCGGTCAACCCGGATCACTCGGCGGCGGCGTCGCCCAGGGCACGGCATTGGGCGCAGATCCCGATCAGTTCGACCCGGGTTCGAGATTCACCGCACCCGGGTCGAACTGATCGGGATCTGCGCCCAATGCCGTGCCCTGGGCGACGCCGCCGCCGAGTGATCCGGGTTGACCGGGGCGGTATAATATAACAAACCAGCATCTCCCCGGCCGGAGTTCCCGAATTTGTCCG
>JAVKCR010000009.1:0-2413 GCA_040222645.1 Rhodospirillales bacterium | reverse complement strand
CCCCACCTCGACCAGCTTCGGCAGCCAGCCAGCGTGGAATTCCGCCAGCGCCTGCTCCAGCGTCTGGCGGGCCATGGAGAGGGAGAAGGCATCCTCGCCGGTGAGGCCGGCGAGGTGGTGGCCGGTTTCCTCCATGCGGGTCATCAGCCAGCCGACGGGATCGTCCGGTTCGGCGTCCAGCGCCCGGAGCAGCATGGCGGTGGTGGCGCCGAGGCGCAGGCCGCCGCCGAGCGCGGGGGCGACCACGGTCGCCTCGCCCTCCTGCAGGGCCAGCCGGTCGATCAGGCGGCGGGTGGTGTCGTGGGCGATGCGGATGCGTGACGGTACCGGCACTGACGCGGTCGTCCGCAGGAAGGGCTGGAACTGGCCGCCGGCAACGAGGAAGGCAAGCGCGTCCGACGCCATGTCCTCGCCCAGTCCCGGGATACGGGTCGCAATGTCGCGGGCCGAGGCCGCCGAAGCGGATGCGGCGGCGATCACCGGCTCGAACACATCGCCGTCATACTGGATCGCGACATCACCGAAGGCGACCTCGCGATCGAGCTGGGCGGCCGGCGCGGTCGCGCCGACAGGCTGGGTGCGCAGCGCCGCCTGCCAGGCCTCGGCGGCCATCTGGGTATCGGCGCGGACATAGACATCCTTGCGGAAGGTCTCGTTGCGGATGAAGTCGCGCAACGCCTCGATCTCGAGCCGGGACGTACAGCCCCGCGCCTTCTCCTGCAGCGCCGGCGGGAAGGCGAGGTCGACATAATTCTGGAAGGTGGTCGCACTACCGGCGAAGGTCAGCCCGGCGGTGGCGAAACGGGCGGCCATGTCCTCGACATCGAAGGCGCGGTTGGCGGCATTGAGATATTCATGCGCGATGTAGCGGGCGTCCATCTTCGCCAGCCGGTCGAGATGGTGGCCGAGCTCCGGGTAGCAGCGGAAGAAGGCAATGTCCTCTGCCTTCATGGCGCGCAGCGCCTCGATCGCGCCGCGCCCCTTCTCCGCCGCCGAGCCTTCGATCCGGGCGGCTTCCACCTGCAGGCGGCGGCGCAGGCCCTGGCTCGCCGCCCAGCCGGGCAGCGCGTTGTAGCTGGCATAGATAATGGCGCCGGGGGCGGCGCGCTCGGCCAGAAAGCCCGTCAGCGCCTCGAACGGCCCGTCGTCGAGCCAGGAGACGAGGCCGTGCATGACGATGAAGTCGAACTGCTCGTCCGGGCCGAGCGGCGCGTCGTCGAAGCCGCCCGCGATCAGCCGGAGATTGGCGGCATCCGAGGCGAGCGCGGCCGCCTCGCGGATATGGTCGGGGTTGAGGTCGATGCCGGTGAAGCTGGCATCGGGGAAGGCGGCGGCGAGCACCGCCAGCGTCACGCCGTAGCCGCAGCCGATATCGAGATAGCGGAAGGGCCGGTCGAGCGGCACCGGGGCGTAGCCGCCGAGGAGTGCGGTGTAGTTCAGCCGGACCGGGGACAGTTCCTCCTGGAACTCGAACAGGTAGGGGGTGTCGAGAACGTAGCCGGTCTCGCTCATGACACAGCCCCGCAACGACAGCGCCCGCCGGGGCGTCGGGGCTCCGGCGGGCGCTGGGTCATGATCGTGGCCGTGCCGACCGGCGGATCAGAGCGAGTTCTTCACCCAGTCGAAGAGCTGGCTCTTCGGCATCGCGCCGACCTTCGTGGCGGCGACATCGCCACCCTTGAACAGGATCATCGTCGGGATCCCGCGCACGCCATACTTCGACGGCGTCATCGGGTTGTCGTCGATATTCACCTTGGCGACGGTGACCTTGCCACCCATTTCCGCGGCGAGATCTTCCAGCGCCGGGCCGATCTGCTTGCAGGGGCCGCACCATTCCGCCCAGAAATCCACCAGGACCGGAATATCGGACTTGAGGACGTCCTCGTCGAAGCTTTCGTCGGAAACAGCTTTCGTGCCAGTGCTCATCTTCATTTCCTTGTTTTCGCGCCACCGGACAGGCGGCGGCAATCTTGACATGTTGCCCGACAGGTAAGGCCACGCACCTCTGGCGTCAAGGCAGCGCCCGGTCCATCGACTCACCGGGGAGTCTCATCAGAATCGGTCCGTCCGTCCATAACAAAGCGCATTCGATCGCGCGTCCGGGATAGATTCCCGTGAGCAGGCGCCGGTAAAGCGCCATCTGGCGGATGTAGATCTCGGGCGTATCCTCCACCCGCTGCGGCGGCGGGCGGTTGGTCTTGTAGTCGAGGATCAGCACCCGGTCGGGCTCGATGACGATGCGGTCGATCTGGCCGGAGACCGCGCGCGGACCCGACGGCGTCTCGACCAGGCCGACCACGGGCGCTTCCGCCACCGCGTCTGCCGAGAACAGTGGCGCGAAGTCCGGCGCTTCCATCACCCGGAGCGTTTCCTCCAGGATCACGTCTTGCGCCGCCGCGTCGAGTTTGTGGCC
>JAVKCR010000008.1:0-7546 GCA_040222645.1 Rhodospirillales bacterium | reverse complement strand
CCCGCATGACGGAAGTCCCCGGCACCTGCCGGGGCAGGTAACGAACCGAGCTACATCAAAGGAGGAAACGATGAACTCGCTAAGGAAATTCTCGACGGTACTCGCCGCGGCGGCAGTCGCGGTCATGGCTTCCTGGACGGCGCATGCCGAATATCCGGAGAAGCCGATCACCATGATCATTCCGCTCGGCGCCGGCGGGTCGCATGACCTCAACGCCCGCGTGATCAGCAGCATCCTGCCGAGCTATCTCGGCCAGCCGGTGATCGTCAAGCTGATGCCGGGCGCCAGCGGCCAGACCGGTACGGCGGCGGCGGCCAATGCGCCGGCCGATGGCTATACCATCCTGTTCACCCACAACTACATCGACCAGCTGCAGCAGCATGTCGCCAAGCTGCCCTACGACCCGACGAACGACTTCGTATCGGTCGCGCGGACCAACTACGCCTCGCCGACGCTGATCGTGAAGGCGGACAGCAAGTTCAAGTCGTTCGAGGAGATCGTCGCCTACGGCAAGGCCAACCCGGGCAAGCTCAGCTTCGGCCATTCCGGCAACTGGGGCGCCTTCATGGTGCCGGGCGCCATGCTGTTCTCGGCCGCCGGCGTGCAGCCGACGCTGATCCCGCACAAGGGCGGCGGTCCCGCCATGCAGGCGCTGCTTGCCGGTGACGTCGATGTGTCCATGGGCTTCAACTCGTCGATCTCCGGCCAGAGCGATACTGTCCGTCCGCTGATCTCGGTCTCGAACGACCCGGTTCTCGACGGCGTGCCGACGGTGAAAGACAAGGGCCTCGACGGCGTGGCGAATTCCGGGACCATGCACCGCGTCGTGCTGGTGAACCGCAACGTGCCGGAAGACGTCCTTGCCAAGCTGCGCAAGGCCTTCGCCGACATGCAGGCGGACAAGACCTACAAGAACCTGCTCGACAAGCTCGGCGAGAACGCCGCCTTCATGGACGGCGCCGAGTACGAGGCTGTCCGCAAGGAACAGTCCGAGAAGTACAAGGCCTTCACCGCCTCGCTGGCGAAGTAGGGTCCGGGCACCATGACGGACGGCGGGTGCGGCATGGTTCGCGCCCGCCTGTCCGCATGCAGCGGAATCAGAAGATGCGATTGAAGATCGGCGGCTACCAGGGCGACGGGTCGGTGCATACCAGGGGACTGCGCAAGTTCGTCGAGGCGCTGGGTTCGGACCTGCCCAACCTCGGGATCGACCTGCAGATCGATGTGACCGCCGACGGGATGCCTGCGAACGCCCTGTTCGCCGGTGTCGAGGACGGCACTTTCGACATCTGCTACATGGCGAGCGGTTATCTCAGCGCGCGGGTGCCGGTGCTGGAACTGCTGGACGTTCCGTTCTCCGTCACCGACCGCGGCCGGGCCTTGTCCGGGCTCGACGGCGCCGTCGGCGAGGTTCTGCGGCGGCAGGTTGCCGAGGTCACGGGACTGCATGTCCTGGGCTTCTGGGACAACGGCTTCCGCCATGTCTCCAACCATGTGCATCCCATCCGTCGGCCCGCCGATTGCGCCGGGCTGGTGATCCGCACCCTGAACAACCGGTGTTACGTGGACCTGCTCCGTGAACTCGGATTCCAGCCGGTCATCACCGACGTCAAGGAACTGGTGGCGAAGGTGAGGAGCGGCGACGTCGATGCGCAGGAGAACCCGCTGACCAACCTGGTGAATTTCAGGCTTCACAAGTACCACCGCCATGTCAGCATCACGTCGCACATCTTCGGCATCGTGCTGTTCGTCGTGAACGGTGCGTGGTGGAACGCCCTCGACGATGCCGGGCGCGCCGCGGTCTCCCGTGCGGCGGCGGCGGCGACCGGCGTGCAGCGCCGGGCCAGCGTCGAGGACGACGATGCCATGATCAGTATTCTCGAACAGGACGGCGTGGAAGTGCTTCAGCCCGCGGAACTCGAGATGGCCGCCTTCCGCGAGGCCGGTTCGAGGAGCAGCCGGGCGATGCGCGAAAGGCTTCCGCAGCCGCTGCGCGACGCCTACCTGCAGGCTTGATGCCGGCAGAGATGATTGTGAAGAATGGCTTGAGTGTCTATATTATCGATAATCGATTAAACAGGAGAGATCCATGACGAACCCGACCTCCGTGAAGACATCTCCGGAATTCCCGATCCCGGAGAGCATGAAGGCGTGGGTGCTGGGCGATCCGGGCGAGATGATCCTGACGGAGAAGCCGGTGCCGATGCCCGGCCGCGCCGAGGTGCTGGTGCGGATCGACGCCATCGCGATCTGCGCGACCGATCTCGAGATCCTCGAGCATGGCGTGCCGGCGATGGTCGAAGGCGGCCTGCCGTTCAACAAGAACTTCACCTTCGGGCACGAATATATGGGCACGGTCGCGGCCCTCGGCCCGGGTGTCGACGAGTTCGCCATCGGCGACCGCATCACGGTTGAGATCCATGCGGGCTGCGGTCAGTGCAAGCGCTGCCGGCAGGGCATGTATACCTCGTGTCATAATTACGGGATGAATTACGGCGACGTGGACAAGGGACACCGCGCCAACGGTTTCACCACCGACGGCGGCTTCGCCGAGTACGCGATCAACAACATCAACACCATGATCAAGGTGCCGGACCACATGTCCGACGAGGAAGCGACGCTGGTCGTCACCGCGGGCACCTCGATGTACGGGCTGACCGAGCTTGGCGGCCTGGTGGCCGGCGAAAGCGTCGTGGTGACGGGACCGGGGCCGATCGGCCTGCTGGCCGTTGGCGTCGCCCGCGCGCTCGGCGCCGACCCGGTGATCCTGACCGGCACCCGCGATGCCCGGCTGGAGATCGGCCGCAAGCTCGGCGCCACCCACACCATCAACGTTCGCAACGAGAACGCGGTCGAGGCGGTGAAGCGGATCGCCGGTTCGAAGGGTGTCGATTACCTGATCGAATGCGCCGGCAACGACAACGCGCTGAACGAGGCCGCCCAGATGGTCAATCGCGGCGGCAAGATCTGCCTCGCGGCCTTCCCGCACAAGCCGGTCGAGGTTGATGTCGCGAAGTTCGTGATCAACAACATCTACCTCTACGGTATCCGCGGCGAGGGCAAGTCGGGCACTCACCGCGCCATGTCCTTCATGGCGGAAAAGCGTTTCGACGCCTCCCTGATCCATACACATACCTTCCATCTCGATGACCTGCCGGAAGCCATCCGCCATGCGCGGGAGCGCATCGACGACGCCATCAAGGTGGTCGTCAAGGCCCGCGGCGTCGAGCGGGTCTCGCAGGCGGCCGAGTAACCAGGAATCAAAATCGGAGTTCTAACGCATGACCAAGGCAATCAAGGGCGTCTACGCCGCCGCACTCACCCCCTTCACCAAGGCCGGCGATGTCGATACCGGCCGGCTCGGCGCCTATTGCAGCTGGCTGCTGGAGCAGGGCATCGACGGGGTAGCCCCGCTCGGGACCACGGGCGAGGGCAATTCCATCAGCCTGGCGGAACGCTGCCGGGTGCCGGGGGCGCTGGCCAAGGCGAACATCCCGGCGGACCGGACCATTTTCGGGACCGGGTCCTGCGCCTTCGCCGATGCGGTGCTGGCGACGAAATCGGCGCTGGATGCCGGCTACAACAACGTTCTCGTGCTGCCGCCGTTCTATTTCAAGAACGCGCCGGATGACGGTGTTCACGCCTATTACGCCCGCCTGATCGAGACCATCGGCGACGACCGCCTTCGGGTCTATCTCTACCATTTTCCGCAGATGTCGATGACACCGTTCAATGTCGGGCTGGTGCAGCGCCTGAAAGCCGATTTCGGATCGCTGATCGCCGGCCTGAAGGACAGTTCCGGCGATCTCGCCGCCTCCATCGCCTTCGCGGCGGCCGCCGACGATTTCGACGTCTATCCGAGCAACGAAGGGGTCTATGTCGATGCCGTGAAGGCCGGCTGCGCCGGGGTGATCTCCGCGACCACGAATGCCTCCGCACCCTTTGCGTCGAAGGTGAAGGTTGCCGACGAGGCGGCTGCACTGGACGCGCAGGCGAAACTGGCGGCGGTCCGCAAGGCCATCGCGAAATTCCCGCTCAGCGCCGCCCTGAAGGAAATCCAGGTCAGCCGGAGCGGCGATGCCGCATGGCGCGAGATCCTGCCGCCGCAGGTGGCGCTGGACGCGCAATCGCGCCGCGAGCTGCTGTCGTCGCTCTCGAGCCTGTCCGACGTGGTCGGGTTCGATATCGCCAACGCGCTGGCGGCCTGACCCCCACGAACCTGCAAGGAGACAGACCATGCCGCAACCGGTCCTGGTCGCCGCGCCGAGCCCCGGCGACAATCCCCGGGCCCACTGGCCGGAGGAACTGCAGCGGGAGTTCGAGGAAAACAAGGGCAACCCCTGTGTCGGGGACACGCTTGTCTCCGAGACCGACGCTCTCCGCGTCTGGCATTTCACCCTGCCGGCCGGCGAGCGCTACACCTTCCACTGCCATGTGCTGAACTATTTCTGGACCTGCCACACCGTGGGCATCGCCCGCGGCTGGTACGACGACGGGCGGATCCAGGACGTTCACCACTTCGCCGGCGAGACCAAGCATTTCACCTTCGCCAAGGGTGAGCGCTTCATCCAT
Organism: Rhodospirillales bacterium; assembly: GCA_040222645.1. GTDB lineage: Bacteria > Pseudomonadota > Alphaproteobacteria > Rhodospirillales > HT1-32 > HT1-32. The sequence goes on along the minus strand of JAVKCR010000008.1, from coordinate 2,974 downwards.
TCCGTCGGCAATGTCGGCAAGACGGACCTGATTTTCACCACCGTCGAGTTCAAGAACAGCGCCAATGCACCGCTGGAGGTGCCGGACCATGTGCGGCTGAAGATTCCGGCCTGAACCTGATGATCTGGGTGGGTATTTGAAGATCAGTGGGCGATCGCCCGTTCATATAACGTTCACTGATATCCAGCATCAGCAAAGATGAATCAGAGGCTGCTGATCGCGGGGTATATGGTTACTCGGAAACAATAACGATCGGATGACCTGCTGGAACATACCGACATCATCACAATCGGGAGGAAACCTGACATGAGTGACAGTAAACGAGCCGATGAGGCAGAAACTGATATCGCGAACGCGATGATCGATCGCCGTACGTTCCTCGGCGGACTGGCGGCAGGCGCGGCCGTCATGACGATTGCACCGGGTAGCGGGCAGGCGGCGAACTGGCCGACCCAGCCGATCACGCTGGTGGTGATGTACAGTGCCGGCGGCGGGACGGATACCGTGCTGCGGACCCTGGCCGCCGAGATGGCCAAATCCAAGGACTGGACCATCAACGTCATCAACAAGCCGGGCGCCGTCGGCGCCGTCGCGACCGAGTTCGTCGCCGGCAAGGAAGGTGACGGCCACTGGCTGCTGGGAGCGGCGAACTACAACAAGTTCGTCCGCGTCATGGGCCATACCGATCAGAAGCCCTGGGAACACTGGACCTTCTTCCAGGCGGCAAATGCCGTGGCATCCTGGGCGGTGCCCATGGATTCGCCGTTCAAGACCTTCCAGGACGTTGTCGACCATGCGAAGGCGAACCCGGGCAAGCTGACCATCTCGACGTCGGGTACCGGCGGCATCTGGCATGAGCTTGCCCTGATCGTGGCGGACGCCGCCGATATCGAGATCGGCTTCGTCCCCTACAAGGGCGGCAAGCCGGCAGCCCTGGCCGGTCTCCAGGGCGAGACCGATATCGCGGGCGGCGGTGTGCACGAGCATATCGAACTGATCCGCGCCGGCCAGCTTCGCTGTCTGCAGCAGACCTCCGACAAGGACATCACGCTGGCAGACGGCACCGTTCTGCCGACGGTCGCGAACATGTTGCCGTCGCTGGCGCCGTTGTTGCCGATAGGACCGCAATACAACCTCGTCATGAAGCGTGACACCCCGGTCGAGGTCCTCAGGCAGCTCAAGGAAGCTTTCGTCAGCGCCGTCGAGTCCGACGCCTTCATGAAGATCGCCAAGAGCAAGTACTTCACGGTGGATATCCGCACCGGCGACGCCGCCGATAGGCGGGCTGCCCAACTCGAGGCGATCACTGCGGCGACGTTCAGGAAGTACGCTAGCCAGATCGAGGGCAATGTGAAGTCACCGTCGGAACTCGGTCTTCCCGAACCGAAGGATTTCGACAAATGGTGGCCGCCGCAGGGCTACACCAAGATCGACGTCTGAAGAAGACGGTCACGCCGCCGGCGTGACCAAGTGCAACAAGAAGAAGAGCTTTTGCTGAATGTCTGATGATATTTTCCGCGGTGAAGACGAGAGCGCGGGCGCCGCGCATCCCCTCCTCGACCTCACCGCAGGGCTCTTCCTGCTTCTGCTCGGCATCTGGTTCGCGGCGATGTCCATCGCCCTGCCGGTGCCGGGCAGCGTTGCCACGGCGCCCGGCCTGCTGCCGTTCCTGACGGCGGCAAGTCTTGGCGCCATGGCGATCCTGCTGGGACTGTCGGGATTCCGGCGCCTGGGGACGACACGCCGGTTTGACGGTTCGCAGATTTTCACCGCGCTCGAATCGCAGCGCCGCATCGTGCTGATCGTCACAATCTTCGTCTATATTGCCGCGCTCGATGCGCTGTCGTTCGAAACCTACCTGAACATCGCGGGAACCAGCGTGCCGGTGGGCAGTTTCGAGCCGGTCACGGTCGTCGCCATGACGACGATGCTGCGCTTCTTCTGGACCGACAGGCTGACCCATTGCGTGCTGGTCGCGGTCTTCTGGACGCTATGCATCTCGTTCGCGTTCCGGGGCCTCTTCAACATACCGATGCCCGGATAACGACCATGCTTGACGCCTTCCTGCTGATTCTGTCTCCCTACCTGCTGGCCATCACCCTGGGCGGGGTCGTGCTCGGCATTCTCTGGGGCGCGCTGCCCGGCCTGTCGACGACGATGGCGATGGCCCTGCTGATCGGGCTGTCCGCCGGCATGGAGCAGAACACGGCGCTCTGTTTCATGCTCGGCGTCTATACCGGCTCGGTATTCGGCGGCGCCATTTCCGCCGTCCTGATCAACATTCCCGGCACGCCCGACGCCGTACCGACGATGATCGAGGGGCACACGCTCGCCAGGCGCGGCGAGGGCGGCCAGGCGCTCGGCATGGCCATCGGCGCGTCGTTCGTCGGCAACTGGATCGGCATCGTGCTGCTGGTCCTGTTCATCCCCGCGCTGCTGACTTTCGCCCTGAACTTCAGGTCCTGGGAAATGTTCATGCTGGCGGTGATCGGGGTCACCATCTGCGGGTCCATGGCCGCGGGCGCGATGCCGCTGAAGGGATGGATCGCCGGCTGGCTGGGTCTGCTGGTGGCCTTCGTCGGGCTCGACCTGATCCACGGCGTGGCGCGCTTCACCTTCGACGTGCGAGCGCTGGAGGACGGCCTCAACTACGTCGCCATCCTGATCGGGGTGTTCGGCATCACGGAAATCATCAAGGCGCTGCCGCAGGGTGCTGCCTCCGCCATTCCGGCGGATTGCGGACGGGTCGTGCCGCCGTTCCGCATGCTGATGAAATATATCAAGGCATCGGTACGGTCCGGCCTGATCGGCACCTTCATCGGCGCCATTCCCGGCGCCGGCGCCAACGTGGCGTCCTTCCTCGCCTACGATATCGGCCGTCGCCGGGCGAAGAAGGAAGAGAAGGAGAAGTGGGGCAAGGGCTCCTACGAGGCGATCGTCTGCGCCGAGACCGCCAACAACGCCAATATCGGCG
>JAVKCR010000007.1:0-7632 GCA_040222645.1 Rhodospirillales bacterium | reverse complement strand
GTCGCGCAGCTCCTGGAAGTTCTCGATGATGCCGTTATGCACCAGCGCCACCCGGTCGGTGGCGTGGGGATGCGCGTTGGTCTCGTTCGGCACGCCGTGGGTCGCCCAGCGGGTATGGCCGATGCCGATGGTGCCCGCGAGCGGCTGGCGCTCCAGCAGGCCGGCGAGGTTGGCGAGCTTGCCCTCGGCCCGGCGGCGGTCGATATGGCCGTTGACGAGGGTCGCCACGCCGGCCGAATCATAGCCGCGATATTCGAGCCGCTTGAGACCGTCGACCAGCAGGGGGGCGACGGGTTGCTTGCCGATGATGCCGACGATACCGCACATGGCTCAGAACCCTTCCTTCTTGTTGCGCTCAGCGATCTTGGCCGCCTTTTCAGCGGCTTTCCGCTCGCGGAACTTCGTCGCCGCGCCTTCCAGCGCCTTCTGGGGCGCGCGTTCGACGGCGATGGCGTCGGCGTCGACGTCTTTCGTGATGGTGCTGCCCGCGCCGACGATGGCGCCGTCGCCGATCTTCACCGGGGCGACCAGCGCCGAGTTCGAGCCGATGAAGGCCCCGGCGCCGATATCGGTATGCGACTTGAGGAAGCCGTCGTAATTGCAGGTGATTGTGCCGGCGCCGATATTCGCCTCCGCGCCCACCCGCGCATCGCCGACATAGGAGAGGTGGTTGATCTTCGCCCCTTCCTCGACCTTCGCGTTCTTCACCTCGACGAAATTGCCGACCTTCGCGTTGCGGCCGATCTCGGTGCCGGGCCGCAGCCTGGCGAACGGGCCGATTACCGCCCATTCCTCCACCGTCACCCCTTCGAGGTGCGAGAAGGCGCGGATTTCGGCGTTGTTACGTACGCGTACGCCCGGACCGAACACCACGTTCTGGCCGACGGTGACGTCGCGGCCGAGCCTGGTGTCCCAGCTGAACCAGACGCTGTCCGGGTCGAGCAGCGTCGCGCCGCCCTCCATCGCCTCGATGCGCATGCGGTACTGGATGGCGGATTCGGCCTGGGCGAGATGCACCCGGTTGTTGACACCCAGCATCTCGTCCTCCTCGCCCTCGACCACGGCGCAGGCGCCGCCGGCTTCGCGGGCGATGCCGACGATGTCGGTGAGGTAATATTCGCCCTGGGCGTTGTCGTTGCCGATGGCTTCCAGCATGTCGAACAGCACCGAGCCCTCGATGCACATCACGCCGGAATTGCAGAGATCCGTGTCGAGTTCCTCAGGCGTCGCGTCCTTCGCCTCGACGATGCGCGCCAGCCCGCCCTCCTCGTCGAGGATCAGCCGGCCGTAGGGGGCCGGGTCTTCGGGGCGGAAGCCGAGCACGACCACGGCCGGCTCGTCCGGCGCGCGGCGGCGTTCGATCATTTCCGACAGCGTTTCCGGGCGGATCAGCGGCGTGTCGCCGAACATCACGAGGACGTCGCCGTCGAAACCGCCGATCTTGCGTTTCGCCTGCAGGGCGGCATGGCCGGTGCCGAGGCGGTCGGCCTGCTCGACAATCTTGTGCGGTTCGCAGGCGACCTCAACCTCCCACATGTCGGGACCGGTGACGACGACGATCTCCTGGGGGTCGAGCGCTTCCGCCGCGGCGATCACATGCTGGATCATCGGGCGTCCGGCGATCGGGTGCAGGACTTTCGGCTTGCGGGATTTCATGCGGGTGCCGTGTCCGGCGGCCAGCACGATGACGGCGATATCGTTAGCTGCCATAGCCTCTTGGGGGGACGTTGAAGGGTGATTGCCAAACCGGCAACGGGGCGGAAAATGCCACGCATCCCGCCAGACGGCAAAATCAAACATTGTTTCGGAATATGTCAGATCAGAGACGCCACCGTTTCGCCGCCATCCTGCTCGACCTCGACGGCACCATCCTCGAGACCCTGCCGGACCTCGCCGCGGCCCTGAACCGGCTGCTGGTGTCGCAGGGCAGGCGGACCTGCAGCACGGCGGAAATCCGCGCCATGATCGGCGACGGGGTGCCGACGCTGATCGAACGCGGCTTCGCGGCGACCGGAGAAGATGTTGATGCGCAAGAGCTTTCCCGTCTCGTCAACCTCTTCCTGCCGGATTATAACGCCAATGCGACCGTCGAGACCCACCCCAATCCCGGCGCTCTCGAATTCTGCCGCGCCGAGCAGGCGGCGGGGGTGAAACTCGCCGTCGTCACCAACAAGCCGCAGGCGCCGAGCGAGATCATTCTCGCCGCGACCGGCTTCGCGGATCTCCTGTCGGCGACCGTCGGCGGCGACCGGGCCGCGGCCAAGAAACCGGACGCCGCCCCGATCACCCTGGCGCTCGAACTGCTCGGAGTCGCCCCCGGCGATGCCGTGATGATCGGCGATTCGAAGGCCGACGTGGGCGCGGCGCGGGCCGCCGGCATCCCGGTCGCGGCCTATCGCCACGGCTATACCTCGGTGCCCGTGGACGATCTCGGCGCGGACCTCGTGTTCGATGACTTCGCAGACCTGCCGGAAGCGCTCGCCGGGCTCTGATTCCCGGGTTCTTGACAGCGTGGCGGGCGCGCCATATACACCGCCTTCCTCTGCTTCGGAGAGGGCGCGTAGCTCAGCGGGAGAGCACTCGCTTCACACGCGAGGGGTCGCTGGTTCAATCCCAGCCGTGCCCACCATTTCCAGGACATCCAGACACGGTCAGGCCATCGCCCGCACCCCGCCGGCGACGCGGACCGAGTCGTGCCGTCCGGCAGGCCCGGGCGCGATGCTGCCTTGCGGGAAATACAACCGTAGAAAGATCGGGCCGAAACGGGCCGGGAACGCGGGCGCCGCGATTCGCCCGGGTCGTCGCCAACAAGGTCATCTTGCTGACATTTTCCGCCGGAATACTGCGGTTTCTCTGGGGTGTCCGCAGGGGGTGCCCTAAATTGTCCACAGCAACATACATCTTGAGCCTGAATCCGGTGGACACGTAATCTGAGGTTGTGCAGAATTCGGATACCCTGAATTAGGCGAAATGCAGGTAATGCCGATGAGCGGCGGAGACGCCTGGACCAAGCCGGCCCCGGAAGAGCGGGGCACGGAAACCGCGACCGCCGCCGGCACCACGGCGGCGGCGCTCGGTTACGGCTATGTCCCGGCCATCCTGCTCCGCACCCAGACCGCCGATTACGATGCCAACCTGGTGCCCTCCGACGGGCTCTACGACCAGCAATACGCCCTGCAGGACGGCCCGGGCGGCATGCGCGTCAATGCGCTCTGGGACGAGTATACCGGCCTCGGTGTGAACGTGGCGATCATCGACACCGGCATCGACTACCTCCACCCCGACCTCGCCCCGAACTACCGCGCGGACCTCGACTGGGACGCGGTGGACAACGACAGCGACGCCTATGCGTCCGCCGCCGATGACGATCACGGCACCGCGGTCGCCGGGGTGATTGCCGGGGCGGTCGGTGGCGGCTCGATGGTCGGCGTCGCGCCGGGTGCGGATATCACGGGCCTCCGCGTCGGCTTCGGCGCCAACGGCACGGACGCGCAGTTCACCACCCAGCTGCAGAACATGGTGAACTTCGACGTCGTCAACAACAGCTGGGGCTACGGCGGGTACTTCCTGGACAGCTGGTACAACCTCAGAGCCGATTTCCAGGCAATCGAGAATGCTGCATCCAATGGGCGCGGCGGGCTTGGTACGGTCATCACCTTTGCGGCGGGAAACTCGGCCCAGAGCGGCGATAACGTCAACTATCACAATTACCAGAACTCGATCTACACGATCGCTGTCGGTGCGACGGATGCCGACGGCATGCTGGCCGATTTCAGCACCCCGGGCGCGGCAGTTCTGGTTAGCGCCCCCGGGGTCGGCGTTGATACGTCGGACAGAACCGGCAGCGAAGGATATGCGTCCGGCTCCTATGCGAACGTCGACGGCACGTCCTTCTCGTCGCCGGCCGTTGCGGGCGTCGTCGCGCTCATGCTTGAGGCCAATCCACTGCTCGGCTATCGCGACGTGCAGGAGATCCTGGCCTATTCGGCCCGCAACTCATCCGGTTCCCTGTCTGGCTGGAGCATCAATACCGCCGGAAACTGGAACGGCGGCGGCCTGACCTACCATGACGGCTATGGCTTCGGTCTGGTTGACGCACATGGCGCGGTCCGACTTGCCGAGACCTGGGAAGGCCAGTCGACCGCCGAGAACATGGCGACTGCCTCGTCTCTCAATCTGCAGGGTCACATTATCCGCGATCACAGCACCTTCACCCAGACCGTCACCATCGGCGAGGCTGTCGAGATCGACCAGGTGTCCGTCGACATCAACCTGCGGCACACCTGGGTCGGTGATCTCACGATCACGCTGACGTCGCCCGACGGCACCACCAGTACGCTCGTGAACCGTCCGGGCAACGGGTCGGCCAGCCAGGACAACATCACCAACTTCTCGCTCACCAGTACGGACTACTGGGGTGAAAACGGCGCCGGGGTCTGGACGCTCAGGGTTAACGATAGCGCCCAATGGGATACCGGGCGGCTGTATAACTGGAGGCTGAATCTGCACGGCGATTCAGCTTCCGATAATGACACCTACATCTACACCGACGAGTTCAGCGACGTCAGCGGCCTGGCGACTTCCTCGATCTCCGCTGCCGCGGCGGCTGCCAGCGGCGGGGCCGCGCCGTCCGAGGGCGTTGCCCCTGCCGCCATCATCGACAAGAACGCCGAATGGATCGAGGGCGAGGTCATCGTCAAGCTGCGCGCCGGCTACGACCAGGCCGAGGCGCAATCTATCGCCCAGTCGTTCGGTGCAACCGTCGATTCCTCGACGGGCGCTCTCGGAATCCAACTCTGGAAGATCGACCCCGGCACTACGGTGGAGGCGGCGGTTGCCGCGCTCTCCGACAACAAGATATTCGAATATGTCGAGCCGAACTACGTCATCCGCGTCGATTCCATTGAGGAGCCGGACGCCACCCCGGACGACCCGTCCTACAGCCAGCTCTGGGGGCTCAACAATACCGGCCAGACCGGTGGTACCGCGGATGCCGACATCGATGCGCCGGAAGCCTGGGACTACACCACCGGCGGCAGCGTGGTGGTCGGCGTCATCGACACTGGCGTCGACTGGTCGCATCCCGACCTCGCCGCCAACATGTGGCGCAACACCGGCGAGATCGCCGGCAACGGCATCGATGATGACGGCAACGGCTATGTCGACGATTATTACGGCTACGACTTCGTCAACAATGACGGCAACCCCTACGACGACCATTATCACGGCACCCATGTCGCCGGCACCATAGCGGCGAGCGGCGACAACGGCACCGGCGTGACCGGCGTTGCCTGGACCGCCGAGATCATGGCGCTGAAGTTCCTGAGCTCCAGCGGCAGCGGCACCACCTACAACGCCATCCGGGCGGTCGAATACGCCACCCAGATGGGTGCGGATATCACCAACAACAGCTGGGGTGGCGGCGGGTATTCCTCGGGGCTGCGGGACGCCATTGCCGCGGCCGGCGATGCAGGCTCCGTGTTCATCGCGGCGGCCGGCAACAGTTCGGTCAATACCGATTCCTCGCCGCATTATCCGTCGAGCTACGACCTCTCCAATGTCATCTCGGTCGCCTCGACAGACCACAATGACAGCCTGTCCTGGTTCTCGAACTACGGCCGCACCTCGGTCGATCTCGCGGCGCCCGGTTCCAGCATCTACTCTACCTCGCCCGGTAACGGATATAGGACCCTGAGCGGCACCTCCATGGCGACGCCGCATGTCGCCGGGGTGGCGGCCCTGCTGCTGTCGATGGACGACACGCTGACGCCGGAGGAAATCAGGACGTTGCTGATGGACAGCGTCGATCCGGTTTCGGCGCTGTCGACCCGCGTGGCGTCGGGCGGGCGGCTCAATGCTGAAGCCGCCCTGGAAGCACTTGGCGCCCCTCCGCCACCACCGCCTCCACCACCGCCGCCGGAAGTCTCCCGGACAAATCTGACCGACGACGGCGGCATCGACACGATCAACGCCGCGGCGGTCACCAGCAACAGCCGGATCGATCTCAGCCGTGCCCAGACCTCGCTGATCGACGGGGTCGAGCTGACGATCACCGCCGGCACGGACATCGAGAACGTCTATACCGGCGACGGCAATGACGTCGTCATCGGCAACGGGCTCGACAACACGCTGCATGCCGGCCGCGGCGACGACACGATCTCCGGCGGCGGCGGCAACGATGTCCTGTATGGCGAGGCCGGCAACGACACGCTTGTCGGCGGATCGGGCCAGGATACGCTGATCGGCGGTGCCGGGGACGATTTGATCTACGGTGGGTCGGGGAACGACACCGTAATCTTCGCCGGGCAGTCGTGGGATTTCACCTTCCTGCTTGCCGGCGATTCCCTGCGCGTCGACGGGGAAGGGCAGGACTGGCTCCACGAGGTCGAGTATCTCGAGTTCGACGACATCGTGCTTTCGGTCGGCGACTTGCAGCCGCCGCCTGTTGCCGTCGACGACAGCCTCTCCGGCACCGAGGACACCGCGCTCGTCATCGACCCGGCAACCCTGCTCGCCAACGACAGCGACCCTGAAGACGATCCGATTTCCATCACCGCCGTCGGCAACGCGTTGGGTGGAACCGTCGCATTCGATGGCAGCGGCAACATCGTCTTCACGCCGACCGCCGATCATTTCGGAACGGCGACCTTCAACTATACCGTCTCCGACGGCCGCGGCGGGCATGCGCAGGGCACCGTCTCCATCGATCTTGCAGCCACGCCGGATGCGCCGGTCGCGACGCCCACCCTCGGCGGCACGCAGATCAACGAGGACACGGTCACCGATTTCAGCGTCGCCGCCCTGCTCGCCGACGATCGCGACCCGGATGGCGACGCGCTCTCCATCACCGCTGTCGGCAGCCCGACCGGCGGCACGGTGGAACTGCTCGACACCGGCTTCATCCGCTTCACGCCCACCGCCGACTATTTCGGTACCGCCGGGTTCGAGTACACCCTGACGGACGCCACCGGTCTGACCACGACGGGCAGCGAGACCTTCACCATCCGGGGCGTCAACGACACCCCGACCGCCGGCGACGATGCCTTCGCCACCGACGAGGACACGCCGCTGATCATCACGGCGGCCGAGTTCCTCGCCAACGATGTCGACCCCGACGGCGATACGCTCAATGTTGGCTTTTTCTCGAACCCGGCTTTCGGCACCCTGCAATCGCTGGGCGGCGGGCAGTATCTCTACACGCCGGATGCGAATTTCAACGGCACCGACACCTTCACCTACCGTGTCTTTGATGACTGGAATGCCCACGACCAGGCGACGGTGACCATCTCGGTCGCCGCCCAGCCGGATGCGCCGGTGGCCATGGCCGGCCGGCTGCGCATCGATGTCGACGAGACGATCTCCTGGAAGGTCGGCGCCCGAGACATCGACACGCCGCAGGCGGACCTCTCCTACGAGGTGGTCTCGACTGTCGCCAGCGGCACCCTGAGCTTCGCCGCCAACGGCCGCTACACCTACACCCCCGACGCCGGTTTCGCGGGCACCGACAGCTTCTCTTTCCGCGCCTGGGACGGACTGGCCTGGTCGGACCCCGGCACCATCGACATCTCGATCGCCGAGGCCGGCGCGCCGGTCGCCTCGACGCCGGAGGCCTGGGCCGGGTCCACCGGCGCC
>JAVKCR010000006.1:0-5511 GCA_040222645.1 Rhodospirillales bacterium | reverse complement strand
CCGGCGGAGAAGGAGTTCGCGGATATCCAGGCCAACGCCTACAAGCTGGTGATGCAGGGCATGCAGGCGTTTGCCACCGGGTTCAGCCAGCGCGCGGTCGAGCATTTCCGCGATGCGGCCCTGCAGGCGACCGCGGATTCCGGCCGGATCGCGGCGCTGGAGGCACGGGTGGCGGAACTCGAGGCCGGGATCGCGAAACTGTCCGCGAAGCCGGCTGTCCGCGCCCCGCGAACACCGAAAAATGCTGCGCAAAAGACCGCAGCAAGACCTGCAGCAAAAAAGCCCGCGAAAACGCCCCGGAAGAAGAAGCCGGACGCCGGCTGAAGCCCGTTCCGCCTCAGCCGAACCAGGCGCCGTTGCTGCGCAGCATCCGCTGCAGCATTTCCATGTCCAGCGCCGCCGGCCGGACATCCGACGACGCCGACATCGCCGCCGCCGTACCCGCCGCCTCGCCGAGCGCGAAACAGGGGCCTGATACCCGGAGCGAGGCCTGCGCCTCTGCCGTCGTCGAGGCGCAGCGGCCGGCCACCAGCAGATTGTCGACGCCTGCCGGAATGGCGCAGCGGAACGGGATCTGGTGATAGCCGCGTCCCTCCAGGAAGACGAACTTCATGCCGCCGAGCACATGGGTCTCCAGCGGCCAGCCATTGGCCCCGATCGCATCGTCGAAATCGCGGCAGCCGAGAATGTCGTCCGCGGCGAGGCGGAAATCGCCCCGGATGCGCCGGGTCTCGCGGATACCGATCTGCGGCGCCGTCTCGAGGATGTAGGAATTCTCGAAGCCCGGCACCCGCGCCTTCAGGAAGCGGTGATACTCGACAACCTGCCGGCGGCCGTGGATCTCCGCGAAGGTCAGGTCGTCGGCATCGGCGCCGTTGATCGGCGCCCCGTTGCGGCTGATCTGGGTGAGGTTCGCGCGCCATTCGCCGGCATGATGCTGCACGCCCATGATGCCGGCCTTGCGCGGCAGGTCGAAATCGCCGCTGGCCGCGGCCTCCGCCATCAGCCGGTTGAGCGCGGGCTTGCCTTCCGCTTTCGCCCGTTCGTCGTCGACCGCGTTCAACCGGAACATCAGGGTCGGATAGGCGATGAAGCCGTCGTCGGAGCCGATGTCGAAGGGCGCGCCGGCCCAGACCGCGAGATCCGCATCGCCGGAGCAGTCGATGAACATCCGGCCCCGCACCGCCTGCCGGCCCGACTTGGTCTCGATCAGCACCGCCTCGATGTCGCGCCCGTTCATGACGGCGCCCGTCGCCAGCGTGTGGAAGCGCAGTTCGACGCCAGCGGCGAGCAGCAGGTCGTCGGCCGCCGATTTCAGCGCCGCGGTATCGTAGACCTGCGCCGCCGTGCGCAGCCCGTCCGGTCCCTGCACCAGGTGCGGTTCGGCGATCGCGTCGAGAGCGCGGAGCCTGCCCTGAAGGTCGTCGACGATGCCGTGGACGATCTGGGTGATCTCGCCATCGATATCGGCATGCAGACCGCAGAAATTGGTCACCATCGCGGCGGTGCCCATGCCGCCGAGGAAGCCGTAGCGTTCCAGCATGATGGTGCGCGCGCCGCCCCGTGCCGAAGCTGTCGCCGCGGCGATACCGGCCGGGCCGCCGCCGAGCACGACGACATCGGCCTCGGCGATCACCGGGATGTCGCGGGCGGGTTCGGTAATGTATTCCGTCATCTGCAGGCCATTATCACGGCCAGACGGCGGGGTGAATGCCGAGCGGCGGCGGCGGGCGTTCCCAAAGCGGCGGCGTCGCCGACAATTGCATCGCGGGCGAGACATATTTCAGCCCGCCGAAGGCCGATTCCATGCGGTCGAAATAGGGATCGAAATCCGCCTCACCCGGCATCGGGATTTCCGGTTTCGGCGAGCGGCCGAGACCGAGCAGCCAGTTCCGGGTCTGGGCCAGCGAAACGCGAACACGCCAGCTTCCACCCCTCTCCGCCCGCCGGCGGAGCGCGGTGATCGCCCCGAAGGCCGCGAGGTAGCCGGTCGCATGGTCGAGCGCCTGGCAGGGCAGCGGCGTCGGGCGGTGGGCGCCGTAGACGCGCATGCCCTCGTCGGCGATGCCGGTCGTCGTCTGCACGATGCTGTCATAGCCCCGCCGCCCGGCCCAGGGACCGTCCCAGCCGAAGGCGCAGAGTTCGACATAGACGATGCCCGGTCGCTGTTCGGCGAGCTGTTCGGCGGCGAACCCCTTCGCGGCAATGCTGTCGGGGCGGTAGGCCTGCAGGAAGACATCCGCGTTGTGCACGAGATTGCAGAGCGCCGCCCGGCCGTCTTCCGTGCGCAAGTCGACATGGGCGGCATATTTGCCGAAGCCGGTCGCGATGACGCAATCCTCGATATAGGGCAGGTCGGGCGAGGAGATGCGAATCACGTCGGCGCCGAAGCCGGCCAGGGTGCGGCCGCAGACCGGCCCGGCGATGACGCGGGACAGATCGAGCACGCGGATGCCGGCGAGCGGACCGCCGCGCCGTCCCGGCACTTCCGCCGGCGCGTCGCCGATCTTGTCGATGGAGATCAGCGGCTGCGCCTTCAGCGCCGCGGCCTGCGGATGGCTTTCCCATTCCTCCAGCGAGCGCATCATGGCGGCGGCCAGCCCCTCGTCGATCAGCTTCTGCTCCAGCACCGCGCCGTCCCACCGCGCCACCGCACCGGCGACCGCCGCCCGGTCCTCGTCGCAGCCCAGCACACGAAGCACGCCGTCGCGGAAATGCGGGAAGTTGCAATGCAGCTGCAGCCAGCGCCCGTCACCGGCCTGGTAATAGCCGGAGATGGATTTCCATTTCAGCGGCTGGGCGCCGTCATTGACGTAGAGCTGACTCTCGCTGAGGAAGGAGGCGGCGGCATGGGCCAGGTCGACGGAAACCTGCTGCATCGCGCCGGTTCGCACCCGGTGGAAATCCGCGGCCGCCAGCCCGGCGAGACCGATCATCGCACCGGCGGCGGCATCGACCCGGAACACCGACGGCAGGACCGGTTCCGAACCGGTGATCCCGAGATGCGACAGCGCCGCCTCGGCACCGCCGGCATCGCGCCAGATCGCGGCGGCGATGTCCTTTGGTGTCGCCGCGCCGGCAGCACTCATGCGCCGCCGCCGGCTTTCGAGAACACCACGATACCCAGCATGACCCCCATCAGGACGACGATCATGATGAAGCGCCAGAGTTTGTTGTTCAGCGATTCGATGACGATGCGCTGGTAGGTCAGGTAGTCGGCCGCGGTGAGCAGCATCTCCACCTTCTCCGGATCCTTCTCCTCTTCCGCCGCCTGCTTCAGGCTGTCGGACATCATGAACATCGAACGCCCGCCGTCGCCGAAGGAGGGCTTGCGTTCGATCTCGGCGAGGGCGGCAGCGTACTTGGTCTTGCCGAAATGCTTGAGCGAGAACATAGGTCAGAAACTCACGGTCTTGAGGCGGTCGCCCGCCTGGATGGGTGCACCTTCGGCAATGCCGTTCAGCGTCGCGAAGCGTTCCTCGCGGTAGCTGTCGAACGGCAGCGCCGATGCCAGTTTCGTGAAGCTGTCGCCGCGTCGGGCCTGGATGATCCGGAGCAGCAACGGGCGGACATCGCCCGCTTCCGAAGCCGACAGGCGCCGGAAGGAGTAGGTGGTCCGGCGCAGTCCCTCATCCAGCCGCGCCGTCAGCGAAACCGGCGTCACGAACAGGAAGCGGAAGATATAACCGTCGCTTCCGAGGATCGCCAGCAACCTGATGTCGGCTGCCCCGACGCTGGTGTTCTGGCGTGTTACCCCGGTCGCCGCGCGCATGCCGTTGACGGTGACCGCCTCCAGACCCTCGAGCCGGACATTGGTTGCCCAGGTGCGCGCGATGTAGTCCGTCATCGCGACATTCGGGGCCTTGCCCGGATGCAGGTCGAAGATGATCTGGCTGTTGTTCGGTCCCACCGCCGTCACCTGGGCCGCGCCGTTGATCAGCGAGAACCCCTGCGGCACCTCGAAGGTGAAGGCGAGACCCGGATGCAGGAAACGGCGGCCGCGGATCACGCCCTGCGCCGGATCGTCGCCATAGATGATGCCGTCGATCTGCAGCAGGTAGTCGGTCCGGCCGATGCGCGGATTGGCGACGCGGGCGACCTGGGCCGCCTGCATGGCGCGGGCCACCCGCTCGGCCGTACGCGGATGGGTCGCCATGATGTTGGTCTGGTCGACCTCGCCCGGCGAGCGACCGGCGATCTTCGCCTGCAGGGCCGAATCCTGGTTGAGCTTCTCGAGGAAGCCCGGCATGCCGTCGGCGGTGTAGCCGGTCCGCGTCGCATAGCGGATGCCGAGCGTATCGGCTTCGAACTCCTGGTCGCGCGAATAGCTCTGGATGGCGAGTCCGGCGATATTGGCGCCGGCCTGGGCCGCGCCGCCGCCGAAGGCGATGCCGAGCAGGGCAGCGCCGATATTGGCCGCCACCGATTTCGAATAGCGCTCGGCGGAATGGCGGGCGACGACGTGGCCGATCTCGTGGCCGATGACGCCGGCCAGCTGCGCCTCGTCGTCGGCCAGCGCCATCAGCCCGCGGGTGATGTAGACATAGCCGCCAGGCAGCGCGAAGGCGTTGACCACGTCGGAATTGAGGATGGTGAAGGTGTAGGTAACCTGCCCCGCATTTTCCGTGTTGGCGGCCAGCCTGTTGCCTATGTTGCTGACATAGGCGCGCAATTCCGCCGAGCCGTATTCGCCGCCGAATTCCTTGACGATTTCCGGATGCTGTTCGGCGCCGACACGCTTTTCCTCAGACGGCGACATGAAACCGGTGAAGCTTGATCTGCCGGTCGCCGGATTGACCGTGCAGGCGGCGACCTGTGCCGCGGCGCCGGCCGCACAAAGTCCGCAGAAATGTCGGCGGTTGACCTGCCAGCGCGGTTTCGCGGCGATCCGTCGGGTAAGTGCTGAAGCCTGTCGTGTCATTGTCCCGGCGCCTCTCCTTCGTTCAGTTCGATCTGTTCGGGGTGCGTCGCTTCTATCAACGCCCCATTGCGCTTTCTGATCCATCCCCTGACCCGGATTTCTTTTCCGGCCAGCGACGTGAGATCGTAACCGGCCGCCTCGAACACCGGCCGGTCTGCGGGTGATATGGCGATGGTGAAATCGGTCCGGTAGTCGGCGCCGAAATTCAGGTAGACGCGGCCGCGCACGTTAGCCGCCGACATCACGCGTCCTTCGACGACCTGGAACGTGCCGATATCCCGGTCGACTGTCTCATGCCGGCGGATGGCGTAGAAGGGATGAGCCCAGATGCCGCGCCGGGCCTTGCGCGCCGCGCGTTCGGCCGCCAGCATCTCGTCGCTGCAGGCCCGGTTGTCAGGGAAACTGTAGAAGCGGGCCATGCCGGCGCGCAGCATCTCCTGCTGTATCCAGTTGCCTTCCCCGTCATGCAGGTGGGCGAGCTGGCGGCCGTAGCGGTCGACCCGCTCGCCGCCGTAGGAAAGCCGAAGCGTGCGACCCATCGTCATGGCGGCAAGCGCCGAGCTGCTCTCCTCGCCGAGCGGCCAGGGTTT
>JAVKCR010000005.1:0-14837 GCA_040222645.1 Rhodospirillales bacterium | reverse complement strand
GGCGGCGATCCTGGAACAGCAGGATCAGATAGCGTTTGAGATGATCGACACTGTCGATGGCGGTCTGCCGGTCGCCGGATGCCTTCGCCAGGATGAATGCGCCCTGCAGTACGGCCTGGACATGCTGCGCAAGACTTGCTGCCGAGAAACCGCCGGAAACCTGCCGCGCCTCCATCGCCGACGCCATATCCGCCTCGATGGTGGCCGCATGATCGAAAATGCTTGCTGCGCAAGCCGCGCGGATGGCGGGAGAGGTGTCGAAGACCTCCTGCGTCATGGTGCCGGCGAGGCAGGTGAATTCCGCGGGCGGGCCGTCGATGATCGCCTTGCGGAACTCGACATAGCCCAGCACCCGGTCCAGCGGGTCCGCCAACTTGTGGTAGGGCGCGGCGGCAAAGAACCGCGACGTTGTTTCCGACCAGAATTCGGCCGCCGCGACCCCGAGAGCTTCCTTGCTATCGAAGTGATGAAAGAAGGCACCCTTGGTAACCCCTGCCACCTTGCAGAGATCGTCTATGGATGTCGCGCTGAAACCGCGGGAGCGGATCACGTCGCGCGCCGCCTCGAGGAGACGGGTGCGGGCATCGCCGCGTTCAGGCTGCTTTAAGGTCGGACGTGGCATAATTCAAAAATACCGACCGGTTGGTATTTTTGTCAACATTCAAGTTCTCCGACTCCCGTGTGCGCATCCGGCGCGCGGGAAGGCGATGATCATGAATTCCCTTGCATTGCTGCGGCTGCGGGGCTAATAGCGCGCCACTAAATTCACACGCAGGCACAAGGGCGCCATCCCGGCGTCCGGTCCGGTCCGGAAAATCCGGCGACCGCCTGCGGAGGACAAACCGGAGAGAGGATAAGACGATGGCGCTTCCCGCGTACACGATGCGTCAGCTTTTGGAAGCTGGCGTTCACTTTGGCCACAGCACCCGCCGCTGGAATCCGAAGATGGCCCCCTTCCTGTTCGGGGACCGCAACAACATCCACATCATCGACCTGCAGCAGACCGTGCCGCTGCTTCACCGCGCCATGCAGGCCGTGCGCGACATCGTCGCCCGCAACGGCCGCGTGCTGTTCGTCGGCACCAAGCGCCAGGCCGCTGACCTGGTCGCCGAGACCGCTTCCAAGTGCGGCCAGTATTACGTCAACCACCGCTGGCTCGGCGGCATGCTGACCAACTGGAAGACGATCTCGAATTCGATCCGCCGCCTTAAGGAACTTGAAGAAAAGCTCGGCGGCGAAGTCGTCGGCCTGACCAAGAAAGAGCTGCTCAACCTGACCCGCGAGAAGGACAAGCTCGATCGCGCCCTCGGCGGGATCAAGGACATGGGCGGCCTGCCGGACATCCTGGTGATCATCGACACCAACAAGGAAGACATTGCGGTCATGGAAGCCCGCAAGCTCGGCATTCCGGTCGTCGCGGTGCTTGACTCGAACAGCGATCCGGAAGGCATCGACTTCCCGATCCCGGGCAATGACGACGCCATCCGCGCGATTGCGCTGTATTGCGACCTGCTTGCCGGTTCCGTGCTCGACGGTCTGACCACCGAAATGGCCGCTGCCGGTGTCGATATCGGCGCCGCCGAGAAAGCCCCGGTGGAAGAGATTCCGGAGCAGCTCGAGGAAGCCGCCGCGGTTGAAGCTCCGGTTGAAGCCGCAGCCGCCGAGGAAGCCCCGGCCGAAGACACCAAGGCCGGCTGAATGTGAGTGTCACGGCGGCGTCACAGCCGCCGTGTAATTCGACAGAGACTGATAACGGAGAATTATTATGGCTGCTGTGACGGCACAGCTCGTAAAGGAACTGCGCGAATCAACCGGCGCAGGCATGATGGATTGCAAGAAGGCGCTGAACGAAACCGACGGCGATTTTGAAGCCGCGGTCGACTGGCTGCGCACCAAGGGTCTCGCGGCTGCCGCCAAGAAGGCCGGCCGCGTCGCCTCCGAAGGCCTGGTCGCGGTTGCGACCGACGGCACCAGGGGTGCGGTTGTCGAGGTCAATTCCGAGACCGACTTCGTGGCCCGCAACGAGGACTTCCAGACCTTCGCGGCGAACGTCGCGAAGGTTGCGCTCGGCACTGCCGACGGCGTCGAGGCGGTTTCCGCCGCCGGCTATCCGGGTGGATCCAAGTCGGTTGCCGACACCCTGACAGACCTGATTGCGGTAATCGGCGAGAACATGACCTTCCGCCGCTCGGCATCTATCGCGGTCTCGAACGGCGTGGTCGCCCATTACGTCCACGGCGCGGTCAAGCCGGGCCTTGGCAAGATCGGCGTGCTGGTCGGCCTCGAAAGCACCGGCGATACCGGCAAACTGGAAGAGTTCGGCAAGCAGCTCGCGATGCATATCGCTGCCGCGAAGCCGGAATCGGTCAGCCGCGACGATCTCGACCCGGCATTGCTGGCGCGCGAGCGCGACGTGCTTTCCGAGCAGGCCCGTGCTTCCGGCAAGCCGGAAGAGATCATCGAGAAGATGGTCGAAGGCCGTGTCCGCAAGTTCTACGAGGAGGTCTGCCTGCTCGACCAGACTTTCGTGATCGACGGCGAAACCAAGATTTCCAAGGCTGTCGAAGCGGCCGGCAAGGAAGCCGGCGGCGCCATCAAGGTGACCGGCTTCATCCGATTCGCCCTTGGTGAAGGCGTCGAGAAGAAGGAAGAGGATTTCGCGGCCGAGGTTGCGGCGACTCTCGCGGGCTAGACTACCGGAAATCTGCCGTTTTGCGGTGCGCGCAAGCGCCCGCATACCGGCATGTGACCAAAGGCGGCGGTTGGTGTATCATCCGCCGCCTTTTTTACGGGCAGAGACAGCACGACAATCCTGACAGGGACCAACATGCCAGAAGACCAGCCGAGCTTTCGCCGCGTACTCCTGAAACTGTCCGGCGAAGGGTTGATGGGAACCCAGGATTACGGCCTTGATCCGGTTACGGTCGGCCGCATCGCCGACGAGATCAAGGCGGTCACCGAAAGCGGCTTCGAGGTCTGCCTGGTGATTGGCGGCGGCAATATCTTCCGCGGCATTTCCGGGGCGGCGGCGGGTATGGAACGCGCATCCGCCGATTACATGGGCATGCTGGCCACCGTCATCAACGCGCTGGCAATGCAGAACGCCCTCGAACAGCGCGGTGTCCAGACCCGGGTCCAGTCCGCAATACCGATGGCAACCGTAAGCGAACCCTACATCCGCCGGCGCGCCATCCGGCATATGGAGAAGGGAAGGGTGGTGATCTTCGCCGCCGGCACCGGCAATCCGTTCTTCACGACCGATTCAGCAGCCGCGCTCCGGGCCGCGGAAATGAACTGCGACGCCCTGCTCAAGGGAACCCAGGTCGACGGCGTCTACGATTCAGACCCGAAGAAGAACCCGAACGCCAAACGTTATGAATCACTCACATACAGGGATGTCCTGTCGCGTGATCTGAAGGTCATGGATGCCTCGGCGATTTCGCTGGCGCGCGAGAACCGCATCCCCATACTGGTTTTTTCCATTCACGAGACCGGCGAGTTCGCCCGTGTCCTGCGCGGTGAAGGCCGCTATACCATAATTACGGAGGAAGATGACCGTGGCTGATTTCGGTTCAATCAAGAAGGATCTCGAGCGCCGGATGAAAGGGGCGATCGACGTCCTGCACAAGGAGTTCGGCGGTCTTCGCACCGGTCGCGCAGCGACCAGCCTGCTCGACCCCGTGATGGTGAACGCCTATGGCTCCCCGATGCCGCTAAACCAGGTAGGCTCGATCAGCGTACCGGAACCGCGGATGCTGTCTGTCCAGGTATGGGACAAGTCGATGGTCGGTGCTGTCGAACGCGCCATCCGTGATGCCGGCCTCGGTCTCAACCCGGCCAGCGACGGTACGCTGGTTCGTATCCCGATCCCGCCGCTCAACGAAGAGCGCCGCCAGGAACTGACCCGCGTTGCCGGCAAGTATGCCGAGGAAGCCCGCATCTCCATCCGAAACGTCCGCCGCAGCGGCATGGACAATCTGAAGGCGCTGGAGAAGGACGGCGAAATCTCGCAGGACCAGCAGAAGGGCTGGGAAAAGAACATCCAGGAACTGACTGACCAGTACATCAAGGAAGTTGACGAAACGCTGTCGAACAAAGAAGCGGAGATCATGCAGGTTTGACCATGCTGGAGCCCACCCGCCAGACCGGAAACGACACGCCGCCGCCGCGTCATGTCGCCATCATCATGGATGGCAACGGGCGTTGGGCGAAACAGCGTGGTCTGCCCCGTACAGCCGGTCACCGGCAGGGGGCCGAGGCGGTCCGCAAGGTGCTTCGTGCGGCCGCCGATCTCGGGGTCTCCTATCTGACGCTCTACAGCTTCTCCAGCGAGAACTGGACGCGCCCGGAAGGTGAAGTCCGTGACCTGATGGGGTTGCTCAAGCTGTATCTGCGGTCCGAGATTTCCGAGCTCAACGCGAACGGGGTCCGCATGAAGATCATCGGCGACCGTTCCCGGTTGTCGGATGATATCAACCAGTTGATCGATCACGCTGAACGGACGACGGCCGGCAACACCCGCATCACGCTGACCCTTGCCCTGAGCTATGGCGGTCGCCAGGAAATCGCCAATGCGGTTCGCCAGATTGCCAGCCGGACCGCATCCGGCGAGATATCGCCGGACATGATCGACGAGACCATGATCGGTGCAAGTCTGCAGACCGACGGCATTCCAGACCCAGATCTCGTCATCCGCACCAGCGGGGAGCAGCGCCTGAGCAACTTCCTGCTCTGGCAAAGCGCCTATGCGGAACTCGTCTTCACCGACCGCCTGTGGCCCGACTTCGGGCATGACGACCTGGCCGACGCCCTTGCCGAATATGGCCGGCGGGAACGGCGCTTCGGCGCTACGGGCAGCGCGTGACTGATTCCGGGCGCAGCGAGTTAAGCCTTCGGATCATCTCCGCCGTCGTGCTGATTCCCGGCGTCCTGGTGCTCGACTGGGTCGGGGGTGTGACATTCGACATCATGGTAACCGTACTGGCTGTTCTGATGGCGATCGAATGGGACGGTCTGATGAATGCCGGCACCGAAACTCCAGAGGGTGGAAAGGCCCTGCGTGCAGGCTTCGGCCTTGCAGCGACAGCCGCTCTGGTCACCGCCTGGACCGGCTTCTCGTACCAGCATTTCGGAGTTGGCCCGGATCTTTCGGTTATCGCCGCAATATTGCTCGCCGGCATCGTGATCTGCCAGGCCGAGCAGACAGTCCGGCGCAGGCCACGCGCCTGGCTCCGTTCGGCCGGGGTGATCTATATTTGCGTGCCGTCGGTCTCTTTCATGGCGCTCCGCCACGAGCCGGACGGGGGGCTCTGGATCCTCTGGCTGTTCATCGCCGTCTGGTCGACGGACATCGGCGCCTATGCCGTCGGGCGGAAACTTGGCGGAGCGAAGCTGGCGCCACGCATCAGCCCCAACAAGACATGGTCCGGCGCAATTGGCGGCGTTACCGCGGCCGTGATATTGTCTGCTCCGTTGAGCATGATCATGAACGATTTCGAATTAACTTTGGCGATTCCGGCCGCGATCGCGATTTCCGTCGTTTCGCAATGCGGCGATCTTGCGGAATCCGCGGTCAAGCGCCATCTCCACGTCAAGGATTCCGGCACGATCATCCCGGGTCACGGGGGCTTGTTCGATCGCCTCGACGGTTTGCTCGCCGCCGCGCCCCTTGCGTTGGCAATCCACTATTTTCTCGTGTCTCCCACGACCGCCTGAGCAGGAACCGGCATGTCCAACTTCGCCCCGCCATCCGCTGAGAACCCGAAGAGCCTGACGATTCTCGGATCGACCGGATCAGTCGGCTGCAGCACCCTGGATCTCGTCTCCCGGCAGATGCAGAGCTTCTCGATCAAGGCGCTGACGGCGAATTCCAACGTGGACCAGCTTGCGGAACAGGCACGTACGTATGGCGCGGAACTCGCCGTCGTGGCCGATCCAGCATATTATGCCGCGCTCAAGGATGCGCTTGCCGGTTCAAGTACCCGGGCGGCCGCCGGCGAGGAGGGATTGGCCGAAGCCGCAAGCCTCGAAGCCGATACGGTAATGGCTGCCATCGTTGGTGCAGCAGGTTTGAACCCGACGCTGATTGCGGCCGAACGCGGTGCGGCCGTGGCGCTGGCCAACAAGGAATGCCTGGTCTGTTCCGGGGATTTGCTGCTCAGGGCTATCGCGCGAGGCGGCGGCGTGTTGCTGCCCGTCGATTCCGAACACAACGCCATCTTCCAGGTATTCGATTTCGACAGGCCGGAAGGTATCGAGAAGATCATTCTGACCGCATCCGGCGGCCCCTTCCGGCAGGCCAGCCGGGACGAAATGCGCCACGTCACCCCGCAGCAGGCGGTCGCGCATCCCAACTGGAGCATGGGGGCGAAGATTTCCGTCGATTCCGCGACCATGATGAACAAGGGCCTGGAACTGATCGAAGCTTTCCATCTTTTCCCGGTCAGCGGCGACCGCATCGAGGTCGTCGTGCACCCCCAGTCGGTGATCCATTCGATGGTGTCCTATGTCGACGGCTCCGTGCTGGCGCAACTCGGTTCACCGGATATGCGTACCCCGATCGCCTATGCATTGGCCTGGCCTGACCGGATGGCCGCGCCAGTTCCGAAACTCGACTTCTCGGTCATCACGACACTGACCTTCGAACAGCCCGACCCTGTCCGCTTTCCCGCGCTAAGGCTGGCGCGCGAAGCCCTGGACGCCGGTGGGGGTATGCCGACGGTGCTCAATGCAGCCAACGAGATCGGTGTCGCAGATTTCCTGAAATCCCGTATCGGTTTCCTCGACATCTGCGCGATCGTCGAGGAAACCATGCAACGCCTCGATCCCGGCTCACCAACGACGATCGAGGACATCAAGGCGCTTGATGCCGACGCTCGTCGCGTCGCCGGCGAACTCGCGGCAGCCAGCGTAGCCGCCTGAACCAGGTAAGAATGAATGGAAGCCCTCCTAAACAGCCTCATCCCCTTTCTTGTGCTCCTGACGGCACTCGTTTTCGTCCATGAACTCGGACATTACGTGGTTGCCCGTCGGTGCGGGGTCAGGGTGCTGACCTTCTCGATCGGGTTCGGCCCCGAACTGTTCGGCTGGAACGACAAATCCGGAACACGCTGGCGTATCAGTGCAATTCCGCTTGGCGGATATGTAAAGATGTTCGGTGACGCCGATGCATCGAGCAGCCGCGGCTCCGATAACGACGGCATGACAGACGAAGAGAAGGCGGTTTCCTTCCACGCCAAGCCTCTGGGTAGCAGATCCGCCATCGTCGCTGCCGGCCCGTTGGCCAATTTTGCCTTCGCGGCGGTTCTGCTGGCCATTCTCTACGCCTTCGTCGGCACGCCCGTGGCCAGCAATGATGCGAATGTCGGCGCCGTCAGTCCGGATTCCGCCGCCGAAGCAGCCGGGCTGGCGGAGGGCGACAGGATCAGGGCGATCGACGGCAGAACCCTGACCGGATTCGAAGATCTGAGGACGATTGTCGCGGCCAGCCCGGATACCGTCCTGTCGTTTCGCATCGAACGGGACGGCCGCCTTCTGGACCTCGATGTCACGCCTGCTCCCGTGACGCTTGCCGACGGAACCACCATCGGCAGGGTCGGCATCGCCCCACGCTTCGACTACGAGACGCGCGGCATCGTGGATTCCGTCATTGGCGGTGCAGAGGGCACATGGAGGCTGACCGTACAGACGGTACTGTTCCTCGGACGCATCATCACGGGAGATGAATCGTCGGACAATATCGGCGGACCGATCGGAATCGCCATGCTGTCCGGGGAAATGGCCAAAAGGGGCTTCGGCGATTATTTGTTCTTCGCCGCCCTGCTGTCGGTAAATCTCGGACTTATTAACCTTTTGCCGGTACCCGTACTCGATGGAGGGCACCTCGCATTCTACGCTGTCGAAGCGGTGAGGGGGCGTCCTCTCGGAGAAAAGGCGCAGGAATATGGTTTTAGACTTGGTCTGGTTTTGATACTGCTGTTGTTCTTGTTTGCGACCAAGAACGATATCGGTAGACTCGCGCAGCTTTTCTGAAACCTCGCTTCTAGAACGACGGACGGCAAATCGGAATGGGTGGGAAATTCAACGCAGTCAGCGCCGCGATCGCAGCCGCAGCCATACTCGTGGTCATGCTGTCGTTTCCGGTGAGTTCCGAGGCGCAAACCCGAAGCATCGACGAGGTCGTGATCGAGGGGGCCCAGCGAATTGAACCGGAAACCGTCAAGTCCTACATGACGGTTCAACCGGGCGACGATTTCGAAAGCCGCAGGGTCGACCAGTCGCTCAAGGCGTTGTTCGCGACCGGGCTCTTCGCCGATGTCTCCTTCCGCCTCGACGGACGCAGGCTCATCGTCACCGTCGTGGAAAACCCGATCATCAACCGCATCGCCTTCGAAGGGAACCGCCGGGTAAAGGACGAGGTGCTGGAGGCCGAAGTTCAGCTGCGTCCGCGTGTCGTCTATAGCCGCACCAAGGTCCAGACCGACGTCGAGCGGCTGCTTGAGGTTTACCGGCGCAGTGGACGCTTTGCCGCGACTGTCGACCCGAAGGTGATCACGCTCGATCAGAACCGTGTCGATATCGCCTTCGAGATCGACGAAGGACCTCTGACGACGGTTTCCAGCATCCGCATCGTCGGCAACAAGACCTTCGACGATTCGGACTTGCGTGAGCTGATCGCAACGAAGGAAAAGGCCTGGTACCGCTTCCTGACCACGGCCGACACTTACGATCCCGACCGGCTGACCTTCGACCGCGAATTGCTGCGACGTCACTACATGTCGGAAGGCTTTGCCGATTTCCGCGTCCTGTCGGCAATTGCCGAACTGGCCCCGGACCGGAACAGCTTCTTCATCACCATCACGGTGGACGAGGGGCCGCGCTACAAGTTCGGCAAGATCGATGTGGTGTCCGACCTGCCCAAGTTCGACAAGTCAATGCTGGATCCGGAACTGCTCGAGCCCGACACCGACTGGTACGATGCCGACCTGGTCGACAAGACCATCGAGAAGCTTACCGAGGTGATCGGGACGATGGGTTACGCCTTCGTCGAGATCCAGCCCCGCGTCCGTCGCAACAAGGACGAGTTGACGATCGACATCACCTACGAGATCCAGGAAGGTCCGAAGGTGTTTGTCGAGCGTATCAACATCACCGGCAACTTCCGCACCCAGGACCGTGTCATCCGGCGTGAAATCCAGCTGGTCGAAGGGGATGCATTTTCTTCGGCCAAGCTGCGCCGATCACGGCAGAGAGTCCGGAACCTGGGCTTTTTCGAGAAGGTCGATGTCCAGCATTCACCGGGATCGACCGAAGGTCAGACCGTCATCGATGTCGATGTGGCGGAACAATCGACCGGAGAACTCTCGCTCGGCGCCGGCTTCTCGACCCTGGACGGACCGCTTGTCGATATCGGCATTCGTGAACGCAACCTCCTGGGTCGCGGACAGGATCTGAAAGCATCGGTAACCGTTGCAGCGGAACGCAGCCAGATCGACATCGGTTTTACGGAACCCTATTTCCTCGATCGTGAACTTGCGGCCGGTTTCGACCTGTTCAGGATCGCGACCGACCGGCAATCCACCAGTTCGTTCGATGAGAAAAATACCGGTGGGCGCATTCGCGGTACTTATGTCCTGGCGGACGATCTGACACACAGCCTGAACTACACGTTCCAGGTCAACGAGATCAGCGATCTCGGTTCCAATGTTTCGCGCTTCATCTCGGCGGATTCCGGTAGAAAGTTCGTATCGTCCGTTGGCCAGAGGCTGGTCTATGACAAGCGGAACAATCGTTTCAAGCCCTCTGAAGGGCATGTATTGAGGTTGAACAACGATCTTGCCGGTCTTGGCGGCAACGTGCGTTACCTCAAGTCCGTGGCGGAAGCCCGGAAGTATTTCGAACTCAACGACGATGGCCTGATACTCGAGACCGGTCTCAAGGGCGGCTACATTTTCGGCATATCAGATGATGTCGGCGTGCTTGACCGCTTCTTCATCGGTGGCACCGATCTTCGGGGCTTCGAGGCCTCGGGTCTTTCGCCGCGAGACGCCGCGACGGATGACGCACTCGGTGCGAAGTGGATGTATGTCGGTTCGGTGCAGCTGACTTTCCCGCTCGGTCTGCCGAGTGAACTCGGAATTACGGGGCGCGTCTTCACCGATTTCGGCAGCAATGGCGCCACGGATGACGAACCAGCCAGCCAGGTTCTTGATGAAGCCTCTCTCCGCGCATCGGTCGGTTTCGGACTTGGCTGGGAATCACCTCTGGGACCGATCGCAGTCGACGTTGCTGCCCCGATCATGGATGAGAGTTACGACAAGGACGAGCTGATCCGGCTCAGTTTTGGCACGAGGTTCTGATGATTTATATGAAGCTGCTCGCGGCGCCGCTGGTTGCCCTGTCCCTGCTCGTTGTTTCGATGCCGAACGCTGCAGTTGCGCAGGACCAGGGACCAAAGCAGATCAGACTTGCCCTGATCGACTACGAAGCTTTGCTGCGCAAATGCAAGGCATGCGTCGATGCGACCAAGCAGATCGAGTCAAAGCGGCAGGAATACCAGAAGGCCGCCGAGGCAAGTCGCAAGGGTCTCGATGCCAAGCAGAAGGAACTGGAGCGCCAGAAGACCGTGCTTGCGCCGGATGCTTTCCAGAAGCGTGTGGCTGATCTCCGGAACGAGGCGCAGACCGTCCTCAAGCAGGAACGCCAGTGGGGGGACCAGATTGCCAAGGCACAGCAAAAGGCACTCGGCGCCATCAACCAGAAAATTCGCGAGGCCGCATCCAAAGTCGCGGTTGAAGGGAAATTCAACCTGATCTTCCGCCGGGATGTCGTGTTTCTCTCCGACGAAGACCTCGATATCACGCCGCTTGTTCTTGCCGAAGTCGACAAGACGTTCCCGTCGCTGAAGATAAACTTCAGCCAGTAGGGGGCGTATGGCTGATCCCCGTTTCTATCGCAGGGCCGGTCCGTTCGACGCAGCCTGGCTGGCAAACCTGACCGGAAGCGAGGTTTCCGGCGCCTCGCCGGATCGCGAATTCGAGGATGTAGCACCGTTGCAAAGTGCGACGTCGAAACAGGTCTCATTCATCGACAACCCGAAATACCTCGATGCCTTCCGCAAGACCGAGGCAGGGGCCGTCGTGGTTCATCCGGAGCGGCGGGAAATGGCGCCCCAGGGTTGTCTCCTGCTACTCAATCCTGACCCGTACCGCGCCTATGCAATCATAGCCTCGGCCTTCTATCCGGACGAGATCGAAGACCCGACGATCGCCGCCAGCGCGCATGTTCATGCAACGGCCCGGGTCGCGGACGGCTGTCGGGTCGAGCCGGGTGCCGTCATCGGAGCAAAGGCTGTCATCGGCCCCGGAAGCTGGATCGGTGCGAATGCCGTGATCGGAGAGGCGGTTGAAATCGGCGCCCGGGCAAGAATCGGCGCAAACGTGACGATCTCGCATGCGATCATCGGCAATTCGGTCCGGATATTGCCCGGCACCTGTATCGGCCAGGACGGCTTCGGCTACGCGATGGGACCTGCCGGACATCAGAAGGTGCCGCAACTGGGGCGGGTGGTCATCGGTGACGGCACCGAAATCGGCGCCAATGTCACCATCGATCGCGGCGCCGGACCGGATACGGTCATCGGTCGTGGCGCCATCATCGACAATCTCGTCCAGATCGCCCACAACGTGGTTCTGGGTGACGGTTGCGTTATCGTCGCCCAGGTCGGTATATCCGGTTCCACCGAACTCGGGCGAGGCGTGGTGCTGGCCGGTCAGGTCGGCGTTGCCGGTCACCTCAAGATCGGTGATGGCGCAACGGTGACCGCCCAGAGCGGCGTCATGCATGATATACCGGCGGGTGCGGTCATGTGGGGCTCGCCCGCCATACCGAAAGCCGAAGCGGTACGCCAGCTGATCTGGCTCAAGAAAAACAGCGCCAGGGGTAAAAAGTGAAAGACGAAACAAATCCCGCAGTCGGAGCGGCTCTCGTCTCGGCCGATATCGGACGCATCCTCGAGATGCTGCCGCATCGCTATCCGTTCCTGCTGATCGACCGCGTTCAGGACATCGCCGCCGGCGAAAGTGCCGTCGGCATCAAGAACGTGACGATAAACGAGCAGCTTTTCACCGGGCATTTTCCGTCCAAGCCGATATTTCCAGGTGTCCTGATCATCGAGGCCATGGCGCAGACGGCGGCATGCCTGGTCGTGCATTCGCTAGGCCCGGTTGCGGAAGGCAAGCTGGTCTATTTCATGTCGATCGACGGCGCCAAGTTCCGCCGGCCGGTCGAGCCGGGAGACCGGATGTACATCCATGTGCGCAAGGACCGTGCCCGCGGCAATGTCTGGCGCTTCGATTGCGAGGCCAAGGTCGAGGGAAAAATCGTCGCCGAGGCGAAGGTTGCAGCCATGATTGTCGACAACTGAGATGCCAGGAATTCACCCCACAGCCGTCATATCCGACGGCGCCGTTCTGGCCGACAATGTCTCGGTCGGACCGTTTTGCGTGATTGGTCCGGAAGCGAAGATCGGTTCCGGCAGCGTGTTGCACAGCCATGTGGTCATTGCCGGCAAGACAACGATCGGTTCCGACAACAAGATCTTCCCGTTCGCCTCCATCGGCCATGCACCGCAGGATCTCAAGTATCACGGCGAGCAGTCAGAGGTCGTGATCGGTGACCGGAACACCATCCGGGAGCATGTCACGATCAATCCGGGCACGGAAGGCGGCGGCATGGTCACCCGGGTCGGCAACAACTGCCTGATCATGGTTGCGGCCCACGTCGCCCATGATTGCCAGATCTCCGACAATGCGATCCTCGTGAACAACGCGACGCTTGCCGGCCACGTATCGGTCGGAGAATTCGCCATCATCGGTGGCTTGTCCGCCGTGCACCAGTTTGTGCGGATCGGCAAGCATGCCATGATCGGTGGCTGCAGCGGCGTCGAGAACGATGTGATTCCCTATGGCTCCGTGCTCGGCAACCGGGCCCATCTCGGCGGCCTGAACCTCGTCGGGCTGAAGCGGCGCGGGTTCTCCCGCGAGGTCATCCATGACCTGCGCAACGCCTACCGGCTGCTGTTTGCGCCGGAAGGCACCCTGCAGGAGCGCCTTCTGGATGTCGGGGAACTGTTCGGCGAGAACGAGCCGGTGATGGATATCGTCAATTTCGTCAAGGCGGATTCATCGCGCGCGATCTGCCAGCCGCTGGCGGAGAATGCGTAGGATCGGCCTGATCGCCGGCGGTGGCCGGCTGCCGGTCAGGATTGTCGATGCCTGCCGCAAGGCCGGTCACCAGGTCGTCACCGTCGCCATCGAGAACCATGCAGACGATATCCTGCCCCAGGCGGATCTCGTGGTGCGGATGGGCGCCGCGGGACGGATAATCGATTTCTTCCGGGAAGCCGGGGTCGACGAGTTGGTAATGGCGGGTCCCGTCCGTCGACCGTCGCTCGCGGAAATCCGGCCCGACGGCTGGGGTGCCCGGTTCCTGTTCCGGTCCGGCGCCGCCATGCTCGGCGATGATGGCCTGCTCAGCGCCATTTCGAAGGAACTCGAAAAGGAAGGTTTTCGCGTCATCGGCGCCGACGAACTGCTCGGCGATGCGCTGGCAGGCGAAGGCCTGATCGCCGGCGAGGAACCGGACAGCGCGGCGCGGGCGGACATCACCCGCGGGATCGGGGTCCTGGCCGCGATCGCCCCGGTCGATGTCGGACAGGCCGTGGTGGTCCAGTCCGGCCTGGTTCTCGGCGTCGAGGCAGTAGAGGGAACCGACGAGCTGATCCGGCGAACCGCCGGCCTGCGCCGGGACGGACCGCCCCCGGTTCTGGTAAAGGCGCCGAAGCCCCAGCAGGACCGGCGGCTCGATCTGCCGACGGTCGGCGCCACGACCGTTCGCGCGCTTGTCGCGCACGGCTTCGCCGGACTCGCCATCGAGGCGGGCGGCGTGATGCTGATGGAACGCGACGAGGTCATGCGCGAAATCGAGCAAAACGGCATGTTCCTCTATGCTTTTCCGCCGCCGGCGGAAACCTAGGGCAGCGCCATGCCGACGATCTATCTCATTGCCGGCGAGACGTCCGGCGACGTGCTGGGTGGCCGCCTGATGCGGGCTGTTCGCGCGCGCCTGCCGGATGCCAGGTTCATCGGCATCGGCGGTCCCGAAATGCAGGCGCAGGGTCTCACCAGCCTGTTTCCGATGTCGGACCTCAGCCTGATGGGCATCGCTGAGATCCTGCCGCATGTCCCGAAGCTGCTGCGCCGCATCCGTGAAGCCGCGGCCGATATCCGGCAGCGAAAGCCGGACATCGTCATCACCATCGACGCGCCGGATTTCTGCTTCCGGGTGCTGAAGAAGCTCGGCCGAACCGATTGCCCGCTGCTTCACTACGTCGCGCCGACCGTCTGGGCCTGGAAGCAGGGCAGGGCGCGCAAGATCGCCCGTTTCCTCGACCACATCCTTACGCTGCTGCCGTTCGAGCCGCCCTTTTTCGAACGCGAGGGGCTGCCCGCTACCTATGTCGGGCATTCCGCAATCGAGGACGATCCCATGCATGCCGACGGCGCCGGATGGCGGCGGGAGCAGGGAATCGGGGAGGACGAACGACTGCTCTGCGTGCTGCCAGGCAGCCGGATGGGCGAGGTTGGCCGTCTCGGACCGGTATTTGCCGAATCCATCCGTCGGCTCGGTGCGGAAGGGCAGATCGACAGGGTCGCGATACCGGTTGCGCCGAACGTCCGGAATGCGGTCGAAGAGCTTGCCCGGCAATGGGACGTCCCGACCGCGCTCTCCCACGACCCGGCGGCCCGATACCGTGTCTTCGCCGCCGCCGATGCGGC
>JAVKCR010000004.1:0-2310 GCA_040222645.1 Rhodospirillales bacterium | reverse complement strand
CCGAAAGCCCGCCGATATTCATGGTCGGCGGATGCGCCGACATCGGCCCGACATAGGCGCCGATGGAGGCAACCGCCTTCACCCGCACGCCGAGGAAATTGCCGTCGGCATCGAGCGCAAGCTCGGCATCCGCCACCTGGTCGCGGGCGGCGGAATCACCCATGAAGGATTCCAGACGGCTCGCCGTCCAGCGCACGGGCCGGCCAATGCGGCGGGCGGCGATCAGGCTGAGCATGTATTCCGCGAAGGGCGCGTTCTTCATGCCGAACCCCCCGCCGGTATGGGCGACGACAAGGTGCAGCTTGTCCGGCTCGATGCCGAGAATCTTGCTCATGCCCGGCAATTGCCGATGCGCCGACTGCCCGCCATGGACCAGCTTGTACTCGCCGGTCGCCGCATCGTAGCTGGCGAGCGCGGCGCGCGGCTCCATCGCCACGACGGCGATGCGCGAGATGCGGAAACGCTGGGAGACGACATGCGCCGCGCCGTCGAACGCCGCATCGGTCGCCGCCTTGTCGCCCTTCTCGAACACGAAGACCCGGTTGTCCTCCCGCTCGGTCCAGACCTTCGGCGCGCCCGGCAGGGAGGCCGCGAGGCAGTCGGTCACCGAATCCTCCTCCTCGATCTCCAGCAGGATGGAATCGATGGCGGCTTCCGCCTCGGCCAGCGTCTCGGCGATCACCGCGACGACCGGCTCGCCCACATGCATCACCCGGTCGATTGCGAGCGGGTAGAAATCGGGCGCAATCATCGGGTTGCCGTCGGGGCCGTTATGGGCGATCGCCGGCTCGACCTTGCCGATGCCGTCCGCCGCAAGCTCTTCGCGGGTCAGCACCTCGAGCACGCCCGGCATCGAGCGCGCCTCCTCGACGTCCAAGGTGACGATCCGTCCCGCTGCAACCGGGGAGCGCAGGATCGCCAGCCGCGCGGCGGCGGGTTCGCGGACATCGTCCGTGTAACGCCCCTCGCCCTTGAGAAACCTGTCGTCCTCGATCCTGACCTGGGATTCCCCGATACGCATTTCCGCCCCTCTCCTCCGTTATTTGTCCGGGATAATACAATGCCCCCGGCGCATGGCCAGCGACTCCACCCGTCTCGACATACCCCCCGTCAAACGCCATAGTCCGGACAACAGCTATATGAGGAAACGGGACCACGCGATGAAGTACAAGCGGCTCGACGCCAAGGATTACGCCCGCGAGAACATGACCGGAATCTGGGCCGCAGCCCTCAACCCGTTCAATCCGGATTACTCGATGAACGAGGACGGGCTCCGCGCCAATCTGCGCCATTGGACCGGCGATCTCGGCATCGACGGCGTCTTCATCGCCGGCAAGCAGGGCGAATTCTTCTCGATGTCGCTGGCCGAGCGGAAGCGGAATTTCGAGATCGCGCAGGAGGAACTGGACGGCAAGGCCGGCACCATCATGTCCTGCTCCGACCAGAACTTCGACACCGTCATCGAGCTTGCGAAACATGCCGAGGCGATCGGCGCCGAGTACATCGTCGTGCATGCCCCGATCCTGCATTTCATCCATGACCGCGACGAGACGATCTACAATTACTACAAGGCGGTTTCCGAAGCGGTGAATATCGGCATCGCCATGTGGAGCCATCCGGATTCCGGCTACCTGATGAGCCCGGAGCTTTGCGCGCGAATCGCCGAACTGCCGAACATCGTCGCCATCAAGTACAGCGTGCCGCGCGAGATGTATGTCGAGCTTTCCCGGCTTGCCGGCGACAAGCTGATCGTCTCGACGGCGTCGGAGGACGAGTGGTTCGACAATATCGTCGAGCTTGGCTGGAAGCTCTATCTCTGCTCGTCGCCGCCCTACCTGCTGCAGACGGCGAACGACCGGCGGATGCGGGAATACACCGACCTCGCCTTCGCCGGCGAGGTGGAGAAGGCGCGAGCCGTCCGCGACAGCCTGGAGCCGGTGCGCAAGGCGCTGAAGGACACGCGCCCCGGCGGCAAGCCGCAGGCGCATCAGAAATACTGGCAGGAACTGCTGGGCCAGGCCGGCGGGCCGGTGCGCCCGCCATTGCTGCAGCTGACCGAGGAAGAGAAAGCCGCCACCCTCGCCGCGTTCCAGGGCTGCGGCCTGAAACGCTGAGGACGGGCTGCCGGTCTAGAGGAGGAACAGTCCGAGATTCTTGCGGATCTCGGCTTCCATCTTCGCGTCAAGATCCTTCGCGAGATCGCGGGTCAGGTCGTACCAGATCTGGTTACGCTGGTTGACGGTGTAGTTCTCGCCCACGGTCTGGTGGCGCTGCACTGTCACCGTCGCTTCGCCGGTGGCGCCGGTCGCG
>JAVKCR010000003.1:0-6578 GCA_040222645.1 Rhodospirillales bacterium | reverse complement strand
CTTCAACAAGCACGCGGCCAATTCCCAGCCTCTGTCGATCCGGCGCCACAACCAGATCGGCAAGCCACAATCTTCGGGTCCGGGTGTGAGCATCGAAACGCCGGCAGTAAAGGGCAAAGCCGACCACCCGGAACAAATCCTCGGCCAGCAAGCAGTTGAACCAGCGGTCCGGGCCGAACCCTGCGCTCAGGATTTCTGTTGCGTCCGGCCCGGGGTCGGAATCTTCGACGTGGCGAGCAAGTATTCGAGAGAGTTCCGCAATGGCATCAGCATCTTCTGGTGTGGCGGGGCGAACATTGACCATATCTGTTCTCCGGCATGAAGGAAAATTCCGGAGTCTGACGATGCGGTACACGTCTTCAAGCTACCCTGTCGAAGAAGTTATCGACTTCAGGTCCGTTTTTGCGAATTCTGCGTGTACGCCGTTCTGCTTTGCGATCTGGCCTTTAACCATCGCGAGATCGGGCACTCCTCGTCCTTATTCTCATTCATGAGCCTGGGCCTGGTCTTGATTTGGACGTTGTTGTGGCCCTTTGCCGGGTTCGGAATAGGCGTGCACCAAATCCATGCCCTTTCTCGGATCGTTGACACGCCTTGGGCGAAGCTGCGCAGGGTCCCGGCAATCAGGCTGGTGAAGGCCGGATTGCTGGTAGCCGGACCCGTCGCGATCATCGATGGCATGGCTGACCTATTCTGTCATTTACAACGCGGTTCATTTCGCTCTGGTCAGGTGCAGGGTGGAACACGGAAATTGCCCGCCGTGATGGAACGACCGGCAGAGTCACGCCGGTGGCGGCGGGAAGGTAAGCCGGACGATGGTGCCCTTGCCGAGTTCACTCTCGATTTCCAGCGTGCCGCCGTGCAGTTCCATGAGCGATTTTGACAGCGACAATCCGAGCCCGGTTCCCTCATGGGTGATGTGCGCGCTCTGGCGCGCCTGACCGAACGGCTCCAGCACATGCTCGAGATCCTGTGGTGCGATGCCCTTACCTTCGTCCTCGATCTCCAGCAGGATGCCGCCCCCCGCTGCTAGCCGGCTGCGGATGGATATGAGACCTTCGGGGGCTGAGTACTTGTCGGCGTTCGAGATCAGGTTGATCAGGATCTGACGGAACCCGCGGGCATCCGCATGCACCTGCGAAGCGTCTTCCGGGATATCGATGACGATCCTGTCGGCTTTCCGCCGGCCCCTGAAATGGATGAGGGCGACCGAATCCTCCAAGGCGGCGCGTAGGGGCATGGTGACGGGAGACATCGGGAACTTCCCGGCCTCGATCTTTGACAGGTCGAGAACGTCGTTCACGATGGAGAGCAGGTGATCCCCGGACGAGCGGATGTAACCTGCATATTCGAGATATTTGGGGTTTCCAAGTTTCCCGAATGTTTCGCTGGCGATCATGTCGGAGAAGCCGGCAATGGCATTGAGCGGTGTCCGCAATTCGTGGCTCATGTTGGCGAGGAATTCGGACTTCGCCCGGGAACTTTCCTCTGCCTCGTCTTTCGCCAGCAGCAGCTTGGTTTCGCTTTCCCGAAGATTGTTCTCGATGGTCGAGCGGGTCTCGACCATTTCGTTCGCTGCTTGCGCGATTTCCTCGAACTCCAGGTAGCGCATCTTGCGGAGGTCGATGGCGGTCCGGGAGGAGGCGGCGGCTGCGAAGAATTGCATGAACTGGCTGTAGTTCTGTCTGACCTTCTCGCTTTGCGACCGCGCGGCGAAGATGATCGTGATCATCAGGACCGATACCGTTGCCAGGACGATGAGCAGGATGGTCGCCAGTTCTTCGGCATGCGCCTCGCGGAGCTTTGCGACGTCTCGTTCGAAGATGGCGAGGTCAAACCCGGCACCGACATACCATTGCCATTCGGGCACCCCGGCGACATAGCTGACCTTCTTGACCGGCAGCGCACCGGTCTCCGCCGGAATGTGGTAGGTGAGGTACCCGCCGCCACCCTTGGCCAGATCTATCAGTTCTCGCACCACGCTGATGCCGTTCATGTCCCTGACATCCAGCACATTGCGGCCGGATGCCGGGCCTGACAGCGACAGGCCGTCCCAGGTGGTGGCGAAGACATAGCCGTTTTCGCCATAGGAAACCTGACCGAGGAACTCGATCGCCTTCTGCTTGGTCAGCTTTTCAACGTCGGCGATGTGGATGCCGGATCCGACAGCCAGCCCGAGCGGCCTGAACTGGCGGACGAAGGCCTTCTTGCGTTCTTTGACGCTGGGGTCGGCGGATTCCGACCAGAGGAAGGAATGGAAGAGGCTGCCACTGTTCCGAACCACTTCCAGGATGTCACCGACGCCGAATTGGCGACCACCCACCTTAGGCTGCAGCAGGTTGCTGTCTTGCGGAGGGGGGGCGCCTTTGTCGAGTTCGGCAAGGTTTTCCAGGTCGAAGGCGAAGATGTACTCCTCGTCGGAACTGGATTGCATCGATCGCCAGGTCTCGATGACGAGGCGCTGAAGCTGCCTGTGCTCCAGGTCATCCTTCAGCGCATCGTAGAGATTGCCGGCAACGACGATGGCTTCGTCGACACGGGCCTTTATGGATCTCTCGGCGTCCTGGTCGATGCGATTTTGCTGCAGCCTGATGTAGCGCATGACGGAATTCGTTATGTCTTTCACGAAATCCCGCTGCAATGCCTCGTAGCCGGTCCGCGAGCGGTCTACTTCGCGGGCGAAATTGATATATTCCTTGATCGCCCACAGGCCGCCCAGAACGAGGGTCGCAACGACGGAAACTGCCGCGAGCCGGAAGGCGAGAGTCTTCCCCAGGGAGGGTTTCCTGCTGGTCTCTGTCATGCGGGTTATCGACGATTTCCGGGTTTTCTTGGGCTGCGTGGAGACGCTCCATCATCGAGATTACTGGTTAAGAAGTCGTGCGTATCGGGCGTTCTTCAGGAAGATGTCCCGGCGAATATGGAAATACGGGCGAAACCGCCTGAAAATTCCAGATCGGCTTGAGTTCCGGGACCTGGACGAGGTGGCATTCATCAATGCGGCAGGTGGCCAAGCCGGTTCACAGGCAGCGCCGGAAAAAAGTCAGCGGGCAAAATCCGCCAGCACGCCGATCAGCTTGCCGATCTGAGCTTTCAGCACGGGGAAATTCGTGGACCGTTCGACCTTCTTCTCGTCCATGTAGAGGCCGCGGTTGATCTCGATCTGGACGCTGTTGCGGCCATTCGCCGGGTCGGAATAGGCGCGGACGAGTTCGACCCCCTTGTAGGGGTCGTTGACCCGGACGTCGTAGCCGAAGCCGCGAAGGGTCTCCGCGATCAGGCCGGTGAAGGCCGGGTCGCAGGTCGATCCGTCGCGATCGCCGATCACCATGTCGGGCCGGCGCTTGCCGGGCCCTTCCGGCGAGATGTGCGACGAGACCGCCGGCATGGAATGGCAATTGACATGCCAGACCCGGCCGAATTCCCGGTGACGTTCCTCGATCAGGTCTGAGACAGCCTGGTGGTAGGGGCGCCAGTAGTTCTCTATCCGGTTCTGCACCTCGGCAACGCCGAGCTTGCGGTCATAGACGTCGCCCGCCGGCTCCTTGCAGGGGATCAGGCCGATGCCGAGCGCCACTTTCGGTCCCGGGTTGAGCGTGCCGGGCCACTCGCCGTCCAGCATCGACGGGTCGAGATCGTCGTCGGCGCGGTTCGGATCGATGTAGGAACGCGGAAACAGAGCCCTGACCATCGTGGCGCCATGCGCCGGCCCGTCGCCGAACAACTCGTCGATGAAGGCGTCTTCCGTGTGACGCAGCGCGATCAGCGGCAGCCGGGCGCCGAAATCGGCG
Source organism: Rhodospirillales bacterium (assembly GCA_040222645.1). Taxonomy (GTDB): domain Bacteria; phylum Pseudomonadota; class Alphaproteobacteria; order Rhodospirillales; family HT1-32; genus HT1-32. Next base: position 2,787 of record JAVKCR010000003.1, on the reverse strand, counting down.
GGATAGATGCAGCCGCTATGCGGCGAATCCAGCACGAGTGGTATGGCCGCGTCGTCCGGGTCGATCCGCTCGACGACGTTCTCGAGGTGGTAGCTTACGGGCATGCGTCAGGTATCAATCGTTCAGGTGGCAGGCGGAAAGTCGGTCCGGCGCGACTTCTCGCAGGGCAGGGCGTTCGATGCGGCAGCGCTCCATCGCGTGCGGGCAGCGCGGGTGGAAATGACATCCGGGCGGCGGGTCGATCGGGGACGGGATTTCACCGCTGACCGGCTCGTACACCCGCTTGCGCAGATCGAGGCGTGGCACCCCGCCAAGCAGGGCCTGGGTATAGGGGTGGTTCGGGCTGTCGAAGATATCATCGGTCCTGGCCGATTCCACCACCCGGCCGAGATACATGATCACCACCCGGTCCGAGATATGCTCGACGACGCTGAGGTCATGGCTGATGAACAGGTAAGTGAGATCGAGATCGGCCCGCAGGTCCATGAACAGGTTGATGACCTGCGCCTGGATCGACACGTCGAGAGCGGCGATCGCCTCGTCGCAGACGATGAATTCCGGGTTGACCGCGAGCGCCCGGGCAATGCCGATGCGCTGGCGCTGGCCGCCCGAGAACTGATGCGGGTAGCGCTTGCGGTATTCCGGGTCGAGCCCGACGCGGAGCATCACCTCGGCGGCATAGTCCGCCTTCTCCCTGCGCGAGATGATGCCATGCACCACCGGCGCTTCCGAGATGATGTCCTCGACGCGCATGCGCGGATTCAGCGAGGCATAGGGATCCTGGAAGATCATCTGGATCTTGAGAGCGGCGTTCGCCTTCGCCTTGTCCTGCATGTCGGAGATATCGTCGCCGTTGAACAGGATTTCACCGTTCGACAACGGCAGGATGCCGGCGATCATCCGGCCGAGTGTCGACTTACCGCAGCCGGATTCCCCGACCAGGCCGACCACCTCACCGGCATGGACCTCGATCGAGACGCCGTCGACGGCGTGAACGGTTTCCTCGCGGATTTTCGAGCCGAACTTCTGCGCGATCTTGCCAGCGATATCGAGGCGTTTGACGAACCGCTTGGATACGTTGCGGGTCGCGATCATCGGGTTTGCGTGCGCGTTCATGCCGCACTCTCCAGATGGGGATGAAAGCATCGGATCTCGCGGCCCGTATCGAGGGTCTCTATCTCGGGATTGCTGTCGCAGGCGCCGTCGGCGCGTGGACAGCGCGTCTTGAACGAGCAGCCTTCCGGAAGATTGAACAGCGACGGCGTCATGCCGGGAATCTGGAACAGCCGCTCGCCGCGCCGGTTGTGGCTCGGCACCGACCCGATCAGCCCGTGGGTATAGGGGTGAGCGGGCTTGTCGAGCACTTCATCGACAACTCCCTGCTCGACGATGCGCCCGGCATACATGACGCAGACCCGGTCGGCGAGGCCGGCGATCACCGCGAGATCGTGGGTGATCCAGATCAGCGAGGTCCCGGTCTCGCGGCAGAGCTTCTGGGTCTCGTAGAGAATCTGCCCCTGGATGGTGACGTCCAGCGCGGTTGTCGGCTCGTCGGCGATGATCAGTTCCGGCTTGTTGAGCAGCGCGATGGCGATGGCGACGCGCTGGCGCATGCCGCCGGAGAACTGGTGCGGATAGGAACGCAGCCGTTCGTCGGGGGAGGGGATGCCTACCTGGCCCAACGCGTCTCGGGCCAGCTGGCGGGCGGCCTCGCGGTCCATCTTCTGGTGCGCGAGTACGGTCTCGATCATCTGGGTATCGATGCGCAGGACCGGGTTGAGGGTCATCATCGGATCCTGGAAGATCATCGCTATGCGGTTGCCGCGCAGCTTCTGCATCTCGTCTTCGGACATGCCGACGAGGTTCCGGCCCTTGTAGAGGATCTCGCCGCCGGCGATTTCTCCCGGCGGGTCGACCAGGCCGATGACCGAAAACCCGGTGACCGACTTGCCAGACCCGGATTCGCCGACCAGCCCCATGATCTCGCCGCGCTTGACGTCGAAGCTGACGCCGTCCACGGCCTTTGCCACGCCGGCCTTGGTATAGAAATAGGTCTTGAGGTCCCTGACGCTGAGCGTCGTGTCGTCACTGCTCATGCGTCAGTCCTACTTCTGCAGTCGCGGATTGAGAATGTCGCGCAGCTGGTCGCCGACGAGATTGATGCCGACAATCGTGACAAGCAGCGCGATGCCGGGAAAGAAGGTGATCCAGTATTTCAGGCTATGCATGTAATCGAAACCGTTTCGAATGAGCATGCCGAGCGACGGTTCCGTCTGCGGCACGCCGAGGCCGAGGAAGGAGAGGGTTGCTTCCAGCGAGATCGCATGCGCCGTCTGCACGGTGGCGACCACGATCAGCGGCGGCAGGCAGTTCGGCAGCAGGTGGCGGAAGACGATCCGCTTGTGGCTGAGCGCGAGGCAGGTCGCCGCCTCGATATATTCCTTGCGCCGTTCGACCAGTGCCGAGCCGCGGATGGTGCGCGCGTAGTAGGCCCATTGCGCGACGATCAGCGCCAGGATGGTCTTGTCGATGCCCGGCCCGAGAACCGCCATCAGAACCAGCGCGATCAGGATCGCCGGGAAGGAGAGCTGGATGTCGACCACGCGCATGATCACGGTGTCGACGATGCCGCCGAAATAGGCGGCGGTCAGCCCGATCGACATGCCGATGGCGAGCGCGACGACACCCGAGGTGACGCCGACCGAGATGCTGGTTCTCAGACCGTAGAATATGGCGCTCAGCATATCGCGGCCGGACCCGTCGGTTCCGAGAACATAGGTGAAGTCC
>JAVKCR010000002.1:0-7172 GCA_040222645.1 Rhodospirillales bacterium | reverse complement strand
GGAAAGCGTCGCCACGACCGTGTCGCCGGCGCCGGAGACGTCGAACACCTCGCGGGCCTCGGCCTTCAGGTGGGTCGGCGCCCCCTCGCCGGGCACGAAACTCATGCCTTCCTGGCTGCGGGTGACCAGCACGTTGGAAATGCCGCAGGCCTCGATCAGCGCAGTCGAGGCGACAACCGCGTTGTCGTCGCTGTCGACCGGCAGGCGGGTGGCGAGCGCCAGCTCGCGCTTGTTCGGCGTGACCAGCGTCGCGCCACGATAGCGGCTGTAATCCTCGCCCTTCGGATCGACGATCACCGGACGGTCCGCCGCCCGGGCGAGCCCGATCAGTTCCTGGGTGAGATCCGGGTCGAGCACGCCCTTGCCGTAATCGGACAGCACCAGGACGTTGTAGTCGCGCAACAGGTCGCGGGCGAGATCGATGATCTTGCGCCGCGTCGTATCATCGGTCTTCGCGGTGGTTTCCTGGTCGGCCCTGAGCAGCTGCTGGCCGGAAGCGAAGAAGCGGGTCTTGATGGTGGTCTGGCGGCCGCGCTCGACCAGCAGGAAGGGTTCGGTTCGCTGGGCTTCGGCCACCAGGTGGGTGACGTCGCGCCCGGCATCGTCGTCGCCGACCACCGTCAGGAAGGCCGAGGAGGCGCCGAGCGCCGAGAGATTGCGCACCACGTTGCCGGCGCCGCCCAGCATGGATTCGGCATGGTCCATGCGCAGCACCGGGATCGGCGCTTCCGGCGAGATGCGGTCGGCCCGGCCATAGATGAAGCGGTCGAGCATCAGGTCGCCGATCACCAGTACCCGGGCATTGACCAGAAGCTCGATCTCTGCGGCGAGGGTTGCGGGGTCGGTCATGCTGTGTTGCTCCGTCGCCTGCTCAGGCTTCTGCCGGGACGAGGCCGAGTTCGATCTCGAGCGCCCCGCAGAGCATCTGGCCGAGGGTGATGTGCATTTCCTGTATGCGCGCCGTGATGGTCGAGGGCACGATCAGCAGCGGCTCGGCAAGGCCGACGAGATCGCCGCCGTCGCGGCCCGTCAGGGCAGCAGCGACAAGCCCCATCTCGCGGGCCTGCTGCAGCGCCAGCGTGACGTTCCTGCTTCTGCCGGAGGTGGTGATGCCGATGGCGACATCGCCCGGTTGGCCGAGCGCCTGGACCTGGCGGCGGAACAGGTGGTCGAAGCCGAGATCGTTGCCGATGGCGGTCAGTGCTGACGTGTCGGTGGTCAGCGCGATGGCCGGGATCGGGTCGCGGTCGCGGACATAGCGCACGGCAAGCTCGGTCGCGAGATGCTGGGCGTCGCCGGCGCTGCCGCCATTGCCGAAAAACAGGATCTTGCCGCCATTGCGGACCGATTGCGCGCAGGCCTCGACCAGTTGCCGGAACGGATTAGCGAGGGCCGCATGGGTCGCCTCGACCACGATGCGGTGCTGGTCGAATTCGCTATCGAAGAAACGATCGAGATCGAAACCGGTCATGCTTTCCGTCCGCTATTTTAGCCGCTTATAACATTCCCGCCCGGGCGGGCCACGGATTTCAGCACGCGCCGCCGGTCCCTGAGGGACAGCAGCGAATCGCAGGTCAGCGCGGCGACAACGACGGCGCCGCCGAGCATGGTCGGCGGGTCGACAGCCTCGCCGAGCACGACCCATACCCAGACGGGGCCGAGCACGGTTTCCAGCAGCAGGATCAGGCTGACCTGCGCCGCCGGCAGGTAGCGCGGCCCGACCGCGAAGGCGACGAAGGCGATCGGCAGCACGAACAGGCCCATGACCAGGATCCAGGGCGCGTTGCCGTAATCCATCGACGGCACGGTTCCGATCGCGAGCGCCAGCAGCGCCGTCATCATGCCGGACAGCGACACTGTCGGCGCCATGTCGATATGGCTGTTGGCGCGGAAGATGGTGAAGGCCGCCGCCAGCGAGGCCGCGGTCGCGATGGCCATGGCATCGCCGAAGAACGCGCCGCCGCCGATATTCGGCAGCGCGATGACGGCCACCCCGCCAAGGCAGGCGAAGATCGCCGCCCAGGTTCGCAATGGAAGCCGCTCCTTCAGGAACACGTAGCTGAAAATGCCGGAGAACAGCGGCGAGGTGGCGATCAGCACCAGCACGTTGGCGACCGAGGTATTGTCCATCGCCAGCACGAAGGTGAAGGCGTTGAGCGAGAAGAAGAACGCCGCCGCCAGTCCGGCCCGGCCGATGCCGAGATAGGCCCGCCATGCCCCGCCGCGGGCAATCAGCAGGTAGCCGGCCGTGATCGCGCCGCCATAGAGCAGCCCGCGCCAGAAGATCAGGTTCCACGGATCGGTCGCGGACAACCTGATGAGCAGCGAATCGGGCGTGAGAACCAGCACGCCGCCGATGGTGATGAGGAGGCCTTTGGCGAGATCGGACATTGCAACCTGCTATGCCCCCGCCGGGAGGCGGGTGCAAGCATGGTGGCCACGCTGCGATGGCTTCCCACGTCCCGGCACCCGGTCTATAAGCCGGTCATGTGTGGAATCAACGCCATCTTCGCCTATGGCCGGAACGCGCCGCCGGTCTCGGAGCAGGAACTGATCCGGACCCGTGACCGCATGGCCAAGCGCGGGCCGGACGGCGCCGGGTCGTGGCTGTCGCCGGACGGCAGGGTCGCGCTGGCGCACCGCCGGCTCGCCATCATCGACCTGTCGGAGGCCGGCGCCCAGCCGATGGCCGCGGGCGGGCCGGACGAACCCTGGATCACCTATAACGGCGAGATCTACAATTTCCGCGAGGTTCGCGCCTCCCTCGAGGCAGACGGCTACCGGTTCCGGTCCGAATGCGATACCGAGGTGATCCTCCGGCTCTACCAGCGCGACGGCGCGCCGGGATTCGCGAAACTGCGCGGCATGTACGCCGTCGCGCTCTGGGACCCCGCGAAGCAGCAGATGGTGCTGGCCCGCGATCCGTTCGGCATCAAGCCGCTCTATGTCGCCGATGACGGCGCCACCCTGCGCATCGCTTCCTCGGCGCGCGCTCTCTCGGAATTGCCGGAGATTGATGACAGCATCTCGCCTGCCGGTGCCGCGGGTTTCCATTTGCTCGGCAGCGTGCCCGAGCCGCATACGATCTGGCAGGGCGTGCGGGCACTGCCTGCCGGAACCTTCATGATTGTCGGACGGGAGGGCGCGGGCGATCCGGTGCCGCTATTCGATCTCCGGGCTGCGATCGCGGAAGTCGAGGCAGATGCGGGCGACCTGGGGGAAGCCCTGCGCGACAGCGTGCGTGCCCACCTGGTCGCCGATGTGCCGGTCGGGCTGTTCCTGTCCGCCGGGCTCGATTCCACCACGCTTGCCGGGCTGGCGGCGGAGGTTTCCTCCGGTCCGGTGAAGGCGATCAGCCTTGGCTTCGACGAATTTGCCGGCACCGTGAACGACGAGGTGCCGCTCGCTTCGATCGCGGCAGACCTTTATGGCTGCGACCACGATATCCAGCGCGTCTCGGCGCGCGAGTTCGCGGATTGCGCGGATACCATCCTGGCCGACATGGACCAGCCGACCATCGACGGGGTGAATGTCTGGTTCGTCAGCCGGGCGGCGAAACGGGCGGGCCTCAAGGTGGCGCTGTCCGGCCTCGGCGGCGACGAACTGTTCCGCGGCTACGACACCTTCTCGGACGTGCCGCGCATCCTGCGCATGGCCAGGCCGCTGGCGCGGCGGCCGCGCGTCGGCGCCATGCTGCGGCGGGTTGCCGCTGGCTTGCCGACTTTCGGACGCTCGCCGAAGCTTGCCGGCCTGTTCGAATATGGCGGCACGCTCGATGGCGCCTGGCTGCTCCGCCGGGCGCTCCGCATGCCCTGGGAACTGGGCGAGGTGCTTGATCCAGACATGGCGGCGGCGGGCCTGCGCGAGCTCGATCTCATGGCGCGGCTGAATGCTTCGCGTCACGGTTCCGGCAGCGAGCAGAATTACATACAGGCGCTGGAAATCGACTGGTACATGAAGAATCAGTTGCTGCGCGATGCCGACTGGGCGGGCATGGCGCACGGCATCGAGATCCGCGTGCCGCTGGTCGATCCGGTGCTGTTCGCGAAAATCCGCGCCATGGCCGCCGCCGGGAACTGGCCCGGCAAGCGGCAGATGGCGGAGACCGTCTCGCCGCCGCTGCCGCCCGAAATCCTCGACCGCCGCAAGACGGGCTTCTTCGTGCCGGTGGCGGACTGGGTGCAGGGCGGGACGTCGAGCGGCTATCGCGGCTGGGCGAGCGAGATCGCCGGCCGCTACGGCTTCTGAGCGGATGTCAGGTCAGGGCTTCTTCGCCGGGGTGCTGGTCGCCGGCTTCACGGGCAGCGGGCGCAGCGACATGCCGGCCGGGGCGGTATCCATGTTCACCATCGGCGCGCGCAGCCAGTTCGGGCCTTCCGACCCCGCCTGCAGCACCCAGGTACGGCCGAAGCGGGTGTCGAGCAGGATGGTGACCCGCTGGCCGGCTTCGCCAAGCTCGCCTTCGGAAATGACATAGCGGCCATTTTCCGGCGTACCGTCGGCATTGCCCTGCGGCGCGGTCTGGGCCAGCGCGGACATGGCGAAGGTCGAAGCGACAGCGAAGGCCGCAACGGACAGGGGGAAACGGTTCATCTCGTGAACTCCGGATGGGCCGGTCCTTGCCGACCGATCAACGCGGCTCCTGGCCGCAATGGGGCTGCTATATACAACGAATTGCAGCGTCTACAAGAAGCATCCTACAGCGAAAGCGGCACGGAAAGGTAGATGCCGAACTCGTGACCGAAATCGCAGCTTACCCGGGCGTGAACGCGGCCCTGGCGGTCGAAAAAGCGCTGCCCGTCGGTGACGGCGAATACGCCTTCGTGCCAGATGTTCGGATGGATGTAGAGGCCTTTCGAGCCATCGCAGTAGAAGGCGACGACCCTGTCCGGCGTGATGTCGTCGCCGGGCAGCGCCGCCGGGAACACGAAGGGTTTGCCCTCCAGCGGCATGAACAGCTGGCCGCCGTCGGGATGGTAGTTGAGATGCCACAACAGCACCCGTTCGCGCGGCACGGTCTGGCGGCCGGTCTCGGCCAGTTGCGGGTCGGTCGACCAGCCGAGCACGTAATTGCCGCCGACGGCGTCGTTGATGCCGTAGAGCACGTCGCCCTTCCAGGCGCTGGTGAAGGTTCCCTCGATGCAGCCGGCCTCGTCGCCGGAATCCTCGTCGACGGGGCGCCAGCCCTGGGCCGGCCAGCGGACGATCTCGACCTGGCAATCGTCGGCATCATCGACGAGGCAGCCATAGCCTTCGAGGGTCTCCGGCGTCGCCTCGATCAGCGGCACATCGACCAGCGGCAGGCTGGGCTTGTCGCCTGCATCGAACATGTAGACGGGGGCTGTAACGTTCATGGGTACGGCTCCTCTGTGGCGGCAGATTTCCAGCATCGCCGATTCCGGCGGCGCTGGAAACGGGGAAGGGTGGTCAGAGCGCCATGCAGAGGCGCAGCGCGTCGTAGATCGCGGCGTGGATGTTGCGCGCGGCCACCGCGTCGCCGATGCGGAACAGCCTGAACCGACCCGCCCCGTTTCGCATCACCGCCTGCGCGCGCCCGGCGATCAGCGCCGGGTAATCGACGGCGCCGAGATTGCGGCTCAACGGCTTGAGATCGAAATAGAGGTCGTCGAGCGGCAGGGTGCCGTGCTCGATGACGACCTGGTCGATCTCGCGTTCCTCGGTGCGGCCCGAATAGTCGGAACCGATGGTGGCGACGAGGTTGTTGCCGTCGCGGCGGATGGCCGAGAGCCGCTTCGAGATGGTCAGGCGTGCGCCGGCGGCGTCGAGGATGCGGGCATAGCCGGCATGGTTGAGCCCGCCGACATCCACCGCGAAGAATCGCTCGGGCGTCACGAGTTCGAGGCTGGCGCCCGTTTCGAGGATCGCCTCCGCCGCGGTAAGGCCGGGATGGCCGGCATGGTCGTCGAACAACAGCACCCGTTCCGCCGGCTTCACATCGCCGGAGAGGATATCCCAGCCTGAGACGGCGAGGTCTGCCCCCGGCACGATATCGGTGTTCGGCATGCCGCCGGTCGCGACGATGACGACATCCGGTTCGGTCGCCAGCACGTCGTCAGATTCGGCATAGCTGTTGAAACGCATCTCGACGCCGAGGCGCGTGCAGATCTCGGCCCGCCATTCGACGATGCCGATCATCTCGCTGCGGCGCTTTACTCTTGAGGTAAGGCGGACCTGCCCGCCGGGTTCATCCGCCGCCTCGAACAGGGTCACCTGGTGCCCGCGTTCTGCGGCGACGCGCGCGGCTTCAAGACCTGCCGGGCCGGCCCCGATTACCGTCACCCGGAATCTTTCGCCGGCCGTCGGCTGGATCACCTGCGGTATCGTCGCCTCGCGGCCGGTCGCCGGGTTGTGGATGCAGAGCGCCTCGTGGCCCTCGTAGATGCGGTCGATGCAGTAGGAGGCGCCGACGCAGGGGCGGATGTCGGCCTCGCGCCCCTCCATGATCTTGCGCACGATATGCGGGTCGGCCATGTGGGCGCGGGTCATGCCGACCATGTCGAGCTTGCCCTCTGCCACCGCGTGGCGCGCGGTCGCGACATCGTTGATGCGGGCTGCGTGGAACACCGGGAACTTCGTCTCCGCCCGCACCTCGCCACAGAAATCGAGGTGGGGGGCAGAGCGCATGCCCTGGATCGGGATGACGTCGGCGAGCGCGTTGTCGGTGTCGATATGGCCGCGGATCAGGTTGAGGAAGTCGATCTTGCCCGATGCGGCGAGCCGGCGCGCGATCTCGACGCCTTCCTCGCGGGAGAGCCCGGCCTGCCAGTCCTCGTCGGCGACCATCCGGATGCCGAGGATGAAGTCCGGGCCGACCCGGTCCCTGATCGCGTCGATGACCGCCCAGGTGAAACGCAGCCGGTTGTCGAGCGAGCCGTTGTACTCATTGTCCCGGATGTTGGTGGCGGGCGACCAGAACTGGTCCATCAGGTGGCCGTAGGCCTCGAGTTCGATGCCGTCGAGACCGCCCGCCTGCATCCGCTCCGCGGCGTCGGCAAAGCGGCTGACGATGCGGTCGATGTCCCAGTCCTCGGCCGCCTTCGGGAAGGCGCGGTGGGCAGGCTCGCGGATCGGCGACGGCGCCAGCACGGGCAGCCAGTCCGAATGGTTCCAGCCCGTACGCCGGCCGAGATGGGTGATCTGCATCATCACCG
>JAVKCR010000001.1:0-11612 GCA_040222645.1 Rhodospirillales bacterium | reverse complement strand
CGGCGGGCGGTGAGCGAGCGCCCGGGCGATGGCGACCCTCTGGCGCTGGCCGATGGAAAGCGAGGCCGGCTTGCGGTCGGCGATGCGTGCGACATCGAGCCGTTCGAGCAGGATGTCGGCGGCCTTCACCGGTCGGCCGAGCAGGCGCAGCGGCAGCCGCGCATTGTCACGCGCGCTGAGGAAGCCGAGCAGGCCGCCTGTCTGCAGCACGTAGCCGATGCCCTGCGCGCGGAGATCGGCAAGCTCGCCGCTGTCGCCGGCCTGCCAGAGCGCGCCGGCGTCGATCACGCCGAGCCTGAACCGTTCCGCCTCGTCCGGCGCCAGGGTCAGCGCCAGGATGTCGAGAAAGGTGCTCTTGCCCGATCCGCTCGGCCCGATGATCGCGATGCGGTCGCCGGCGCCGGCGCGGAAGCGGGTGACCTCCAGGGTGAAGGCGCCGGCGCCGCGGCCCCGTCTGACTTTCAGTCCGGCGATGTCGATGAGCGGCGGCGTACCGGATGGGGCGGCTGCGGCCATGTCGTCAGGGCAGCGCCGAGAGCGGTACCGGGTAGACGGCGTCACCGGGCGCGGCGCCCTCGTCGAGGGTGACCCAGTTGTCGACGTCGTCATGGAAGCTCTGGTAGAGCCGCACCTTCGCCGAGAGATCGTCGAGGAAGGCCACCTGCTCGCCGATGCTCCAGCGGTTCCACATCTCCTCGGAGAGCGCCAGCACCCGGCTGCGATAGGGCAGGTCGTCGAGATATTCGCCCATCAGGCCGAGTTCCTGCAGGTTGGTCTGGCCGGCCTTGCCGATGCGGGTCGGATCGTTGCTCAGCACCGCGGCGGCGCTTTTCAGCTGGTCGAAGAACTGGTCGCGGGTGATCTCGGTCGCGATGCCGACATCGACGATGCGCCGCAGCGCCGATTGCAGGTCGGACAGCTGGTTCTTGGTCAGCAGCAGGCGGACCTGCAGCGCGATCTTCGCCGGGTCGGCGAGGTCGCGGTCGATGGTCCAGGCCCGCAGCATCTCCGGCGCCTGCGTGCCCGTCTCGCGGCCGAGATAGATCAGCTGCATGGCGTATCCCAGCGCGGCGGTCTTGTCCTTGAGATCGTCGTGGGGCGCCGGGTCCGGCTTCTTCTCCGGCTCCGTGACCGGCTGCGAGAAGGCGCCTTTCGAGGCTGTGTCGACCTGGTCGACGATGGCGTCGGCCAGCACATCGATATTGGCGCGGAAATGGTTCACGTCGCCGGTCTGGACGGGGTAATAGAGTTCGCCGACATTGGGGAAGTTGGAAAGCGCACGGTACTGGCGCTCGGCCTTGTCGTGGTCCTTCGTGCCCTGCGGGGTCTTCAGATGCACCACGTAGGTCGCGATGTTCTTCTCGACCGCCTTTTCGCGCACCTGCTCCGGCCCGAGCCCGGTCGAGGAGAATCGGTGCGAGGCATCGCGGGAACTGGCATCGGTGATCATCACGATATAGCGCCCGCCGAACTCGTCCCAGTTCACGTTGTCGACGGCGTCGACCATGCCGGCGAAGCCGTCCTCCTCGAAGGTGCGGGTGGAGACCGAGGAGGCGTCGAGGCTGGCCGCGAGGTCGAGGAAGGCGTCGCGGTCGCGAACCTGCTGCGGGTCGACGAACAGTTTCGAGAGATAGCCGACGCCCGGCACCGCGCCCGGATCGTCGCGGTAGCCGACGATGCCGAAGCGCATCTTGTCGGCGAGGCCGGCGGCGCTGATCCGGTCATAGACCAGGGCGATCGCCGAACGGGCTTCCTCGATATAGGGGCCCATGGAGGTCGAGGCGTCGATCACGAAGACCAGGGCCGCGGTGAAATCCTTCAGCTTCGGGTTGGCGCGCTGCTTGACCTCGGGCGGCTCCGGCGCGGTCTCGGCGATCTTGGTGTCTTCCTTCGCGGTGACCGAGGCGACCTCGACGCTCTTCACCCGGAAGCCGTTGGCGAGCGCGGTCTCGCGCGCCTCCAGGATCGGCAGCAGGTAGAATTGCTGGCGGATGTCGACATATTCCTTCGGCTCCACCGCGATGATGTCGTCCTGCGAGGAGAGCCCCGTCGTCTCGATGGTCTGGCGGACCTCCGCCAGCATCTTCTTCAGGTCGTCGGCTTCCACCATGTCGAGCATGGCGTTCTCGTCGCGGAAGAACAGCGCCCGGTCGCGGCCCGCGGGGTTGGCGAAGGTCAGCACCAGCGCCTGCTTCCAGTCGATGGTGTTCTCGACCTTCACCCAGCCGGAGATGCCGCCGGTCGAGTTGGCGCCGACCTCGGCATATTCGACGCCCGCCTCGTTCGACAGCCGGTCATAGACGTAGAAGATCGAGAGCGGCGGGACGGTCTGCTTCTCCTTGCCGCCCGGCTGTTCCAGCAATGTCGTGCCGGGGCGGGTGAGCACGCGCTGGAACAGGGTCTGCTTGCCTTCCATCAGCAACGGTGTGCGGTCCTGCGCGGAAGCGGGCTGGCCGAGACCGAGCGCAAGAATGACAACCGCCAGCAGGGGGACGGTGTAGGTGAGGGTTTTCCGCATCAGGCTGGTCATGACCGTCTCCTAATTGGAAATGCCGAGCTTCTGCAGCTCGTTGATGGCGTCCGCATTGCCCAGCTTCGCCGCCCGCTGCAGCCAGACGACGCCCTGTTCGGCGTCGGTCGGGCCGCTGGTCGCGCCCGACACCATCAGTTTGCCGAGCGCGTACTGGGCGGCGGGGTCGCCGGCATCCGCGGCCTTGCGGTAATACTCGATGGCCTGGTCGGCGTTGGGCGAGGGGAAGGGCGAGGTCTCCGGCGAATGCACAGCCGGGTCGTACATCTTGCCGATGGCGATGGCCGCCGCCGGGTCGCTCTTGCGGTCGGCATAGCGGTAGATCAGCAGCGCGAGATCGGGCTTGCCGGCCTCCAGGAACTCCTCCGCCTTGGCGCTGGCCGACGGACCATCCGGGTTGGTGGCGATGAATGCCTGCATGCTGGCCTGGTCGTAAGCCGGTGCCGGCGGCGCGGGCTCCAGCCCCGGGATGAGCCCGGCATACCAGGCCCCGGCGCCGATGGCGATCAGCAGCAGGGCGGCGATGGCGACCCATTTTCCCTTTCCACCGGGCTTCTTGTCCGGCTTCGGTTTCGGTTTCGGTTCCGGCGGATCGATCACCGGCTCCGGTTCGGGCGGCGGTGGAGGTGGCGGTGCCGGCGGGGGAGGAGGAGCTGCCGCGGCGTTACCGGCGGCGTTGCCTCCCGGCAGGATGATCTTCGGCCAGGCGATGCGCGTGCGGTTGGCGTTCTGCAGTTCGCCGCCGGCCTCGCGCAGCCTGACCTCGAGGGTGGTGACGGCGCTCAGCGGCACCGTCGCCTGCGGTCCGACCATGGCGGTCAGGCTGTCGGCGTCGCGGCCGGAAATCTCCAGCGGATGCCAGTATTCGTTCTCCTGCCAGTCGCCGGCGCCAAGGAACGGGCGGCTGTCGCCGCCGCGCCGGTAACAGATCTCCACCGGGGCATCCGGCGTCAGCGCCGCACCGGTGATCTCCAGCCGGCACCAGCCGGCGGCATCGAGAGTCTGGTCCTGCCAGGCGCGGATCTTCAGCATGGTCAGCCGCCCCCGATCCGCTGTTCGACGTCGGCCTGTTCGAGGATCCGGCCGAGCGCCGAATTGAGTTCCTCGGATATGTCGCGGCCGGTGGCGACGCCCATGTTGTCGATGCTCGCCTGCACAAGGGCGGCCAGCCAGTCCTGGGTATATTCGGCGGCGAGCCGGCGCGGTTGCGCATCGAGCACCGGCAGCCCGGTGAAGGCAGGCGCCGGCTGGAAGGCCTTGCGGCGTTCCGGTTGCGGTGCGGGCGGCACCTGCGGCCGGCTTGCCGCCGGCTGGGCGGCATAGCCGAAGCTGGAGACCACGCGGTTGATGGCGTTCGCCGCGACACAGGCCGCGCGGGCAGACGCCGTCTCCCAGTCCGATGAGCCGATGGCGGCCTGCTTGCGCACCTTCTCGGCGATCTCGGCGGTGATGTCGGCGCGCATGGCGGACGCGATCAGTTCCTGGGCCAGGAAGTCGGCGGCCTCACCATCGAGGCGGCGTCGGAGCGGGTGGGTCGCGTCGGCGGCGAATTCGCGCACGCGCCGGATCCAGTCCTGCAATGCCAGTTCCGCGAAACGCTCGCTGCGGTCGCGGCGGGCCGCACCCGAGGGAGACGCCTGCGGCGCGTCGTCGAAATCGTCGAAGATCGACCCGCCGGCGGAGACCGGGCCTGTCGCTTCCTCGGCCTCGTCGTCTTCGGACATGCTGGCGACGGTGAAATAGAGACCGCGAAGATCGTCCTCCTGGGCGCTGAACGCCTCGCCGAGATGGCCGAAGGAACGGAACCCGTCCTTGGCGACCGCCCGGCCGGCGGATTCCGCCGCCTTCATGGCGGCGGCGATCTTCTCGTCGCGCGAGCCGGACGCCCCGGCATCGTAGAACCGCTCGAAGCCGTCGGTCAGGTGGGCGGCCTGGGAGAGCAGGCGGCCGCGCACCTGTTCCTCCTTGATCTTCGGGTCGGAGACCCGGCCGATCTTGCCGACGATATGCGAGACCCCGCCATCGTTCAGGCTGAGCAGCGCCTCGAAGGCGGCTGCCGGGTCCTCGAAATAGCTGGTAACCCGCTCGTCGCCGAGGAAATGGCCGCGGATATCGTCGAGCCGGCTCTCGATATCCTCGGCATAGCCTTCCTCGGTCAGCGGTTCGGCGCGCACCCGCTTGCCGTCCCGTTCCTCCATGCGATAGCGCACGAGATGGGTCTGCTCGATGCCGGGATTGCGCAGCCACAGCGTGTTGCGGAACGGCTTGCCGTCCCAGTCGTCGAGCCAGCCGTCGCGCTGGTAGAGCTCGATCATGGAGGCGAAGATGCGCCGGTACCACTTGCCGCGGCGGGATTCCTCGTCCTCGCCTTCCTTGGAGATGAAGTCGGCGTCGGACTTGGTGAGGATGAAGAACAGCGCATTGCGCTGGCGGGCGCGCTCTTCCGGCGTCTCGCCGTGGGTCGACCAGATCCAGTCGCGCACCAGCGGTCCGAGATCCTTCACCTCGGCGTTGGAGCCGGCCATGCAGAGCAGCATCGAGGTGATCTCGCGCTCCTCCGAATAGCGCTGGAACAGCACGGCCACCTTGCCGCGGATGAACAGCTCGCGCGGCCGTTTCGTGAGGTCCTCGTCGTCCTTGCCGCGTTCGTGCATCGAGCGGTATTTCTCGCGCGAGCGCGCGCCGGGGAAATCCAGCAGGTCGGTGGTTCCGAACAGCGGCCATGTCTCGTTCTTCATGGTGATGCGGAGTTCCGCGACCAGCGCGCAGAGCACCGCGCGCGGCAGCTCGGCAGTCTTCGCGCCCTGCACCTTCACCCGATCGGCCTGGTCTTCCGGCGTGCCGAGTTCGAGCTTGATGCGATCGACATCGATGATCGAGCGGTCGCGCGGGGTCAGCGCCTCGACGGCGGCGAAGCCTTCCGCCGGGTAGCCGATGGAATCAAGCGCCTCGACAAGGCTGATCCAGAGCGTGGTGAATTCCTCGATACCGCCCCAGAGCACGCTGAACAGCCGCGCCCGGTCGGCGATCGAAAGCTCGCCGGCATGGGCGAAGGCGAAGTCCCAGTAGCCGGAAGGCTGCAGGAAGGTCAGCCGCTTGGAGAAGTTGCGCGCCATGTAGTCGCGCAGGTCGAACACCGCGAGCTCGTCGAGATGCGCCGCCTTCCTGCCCTTCGGCGCCTTGCGCAGCTCGTTCAGCATCTCGTGGGTCTCGGTCTCGCCCGGCGGATCGAAAGCGAGGTTGTTGGGGTCGAAATCGAGCAGGAAGGAATTGGCGAAGATGCGGACGAGATCGGTTTCGCTCAGCAGCCGGAGCGAGACGGGGAAGCCGGCCGGAGTCTCTTCCGGCACGGTGGTGAAGCGGGTGACCAGCCCGGTCGATTCCTTGTCGCCCGGCGGGTTGATCTCGCGCAGGAAGTCCATCGCGCGGCCGCCGATATCGGCGACGAGGCGTTCGTCCGGCCCCCCGGCATCCGACGGCTTCTTGCAGAGCCGGGAGACGAGGTAGGACTTGCCGGCCTGGCTCGGGCCGAACACGCCGACGCACATGCGCCGGCTGGCGGCGTTCTCGAGCTTGCGCGCGGCGTTCTCCACCCGGCGCGACAGGTCGATCA
Organism: Rhodospirillales bacterium; assembly: GCA_040222645.1. Taxonomy (GTDB): domain Bacteria; phylum Pseudomonadota; class Alphaproteobacteria; order Rhodospirillales; family HT1-32; genus HT1-32. The sequence goes on along the minus strand of JAVKCR010000001.1, from coordinate 5,469 downwards.
GCGAGGGCGATTCAGATTTGATGCGTGCGGATTCGCCGCTGACGTCACGGACCCAGCCGCGTGCATCCGCGGCGGCGGCGGCGAGATCGGCGGCAGCACGGCTAAGCGCGCCGCCGTCAGCTCCGTCGGAGGATGCCTGTGTCGAGCCAGTAGCCATCGCCATCACTCAGGGTTTGCAGTTTCAGGGTTAGCGCCGCCTTGGCGCTGCGGCCATCGACGTCTCGCGCCTCGTCGATCATCATCGCTTCGGTCAGCTGCTCGCCGCCGCGCGCCTTGACCCGTTTCAGGGTGACCTCGATCGGGGTCTTGGCATGCAGCCGGCGGCGGTCTTCCTCGCTCCGGTAATCCACCGTATAGAGCCGGGTCGCCGGCCACCAGGCATTCGGGAACTGCCGGAAGCCGAGCGCCATCACGCCGCGGAACTGGAAGCCGCCCTCCGGCATGTCCTGGTCCTCGGCCTCGAGATCGAGGTCGGCATAATAGGTGTCTTCCTCCGGAATCCGCCCGGCGCCGTCCATCTTGCCGATGAAGCGGGCGGTCGATTTCGGATTGCGGATACGGTCGGAGCGGAAATTGAAGCTCTCGATGCCGCCCTCGGCCAGGGCGCAGATCATCGCGCCGACGGCGGCCGTGGTCTTCGGATCCTCGATGCGTGCCTCGTGGTCGCGGAACGGGTACCAGTGGCCGACCCGGAAGCGATGCAGCGGCACCACGCGGCCGACCATCATCGGCAGCGCCTCCTCCAGGCAGGCCTTGACCATCGGCAGGCGCGACGGCCGGCCGGAGACCAGCAGCAGGTCGCAGCTGTAGCGCCAGACGATTTCCGCCATAACGTCGAGGATCGGCTGCAGCACGCTGCGCGCGGTCTGTTCCAGCGCATCGAGATCGACCGGGAAGGTGACGTTGCGCAGGTCGAAGCCCGAGCCGCCGCGGCGTTCCACCTCGGCATTGAGATGGTCGATCACGTCGTCGCTCGGGCGCGAGCCGTTGCGGAAGATGTCGTCGAAGCCGAGCTGGATGGTGCGTCCTCGCCGGATTCGCGGCCTGATTCGTAATGGGACAGCAGCTTGAGGGCGACCGGTGCCGCCACCTGCAAAGCGAATTGCTGGCGGCGCACCTGGTCCGAGACGTCCATGTCGCCGCGGTCGCCGCCGAACAGGTCGATGGTCAGCGCGCGGCCGTTGCTGACGCCGGCATCTTCCGCCGCCTTCTCGATGCGGTCGAGCACATGCGCCTGGGCGACCCGGTAGACGAGATCGTCGCCGGCGACGTTGAATCCCTCCCGGAACAGCTGTTCGGGGAAGATCGTCACCGCGTTGCCGGTGCCTTCATAGGTGAACTCGGTGATCACCAGGTCGGTGGTGCCGCCGCCGATATCGAGGGTGGCGTCGCGCAGGCCCTTGGCGTCGGTATTGTCGGCGCGGCGCATGGTCTCGAAGAAGGCCGGGGCATGGCCGGAGAAGTTCTTCACGATCTGGGTATAGAGATAGACCACCTGGGTGGCGCTCGCCTCGTCCCAGACCAGCAGGATTTCCGGTTCGGCGGCGCCGTCGGCATCCCATTCGAGGCCGTCCGGCCCGTCTGTCTTCGCCAGCTTGAGCGCGAGGTAGACGAGATCGCGCGCCGCCTTCGCCCGGTCGGCGAGGATGCGGCGTTCGGCCAGCGGCAGCGCCGAGGGCATGGTCATGATGATCCGCTTCAGCCGGCGCGGATTGTCGCCGTTCGGCCGCCGCGAGCGGTGCGCCGGCGAATTGATCATGGTCAGCGCCTGCAGGAAGATTTCCGTCAGCGCGAAGGTGAACAGGTTGGAGCGCGAATAGCGCGCTTCCATCGCCGGCAGGAAGTCGCCGTCATCGCCAACCAGGTGCAGCGGCGTGCCGAGATCGTTGACCAGCACGGCGAGCGGACCCTGGGCGGCGAGCGGTTCGATGTCGCCGCGCAGCGTCTTGTGGTTGAAGCGCCAGGGCTGGGCAGGTGATTCCTCCGACCAGAGGTAACGCTTCGGCGACGACATGCCGGTCGAACCCTCGTTGCCGACGCGCTGTCCGGCGAGCCGGGCCGCCTCGTTGCCGACACGGGTCAGGGTCGGCCACTCGAAGGCGTCGGCGCGGCCCGAGCGGTGCGAGAGATGGTTGCGCCCGAACGTCGCCAGCGCGAATTCCACCCGGCTCTCGAACGGGTCGGAATAGACTTTCGCCGGGTTGCCGAGATCGCGGAGTTCGAGCTTCACCGCCTGGGCTACATCGGCGCCGTGGTCCGGGTCGCGCTCGACCAGCAGGCCGCAGGTCCGTGAATTGCCGACATCGAGCACGAGGTCGCAATCGATGAAGGGCTGGCGGCGGCTGGTCAGCGTGTCGACCAGCTTGATGTTCTCCGGCAGCACCTCGGCGCGGTCGAGCATGTCGAGGAGCGCCGCGTAGCGCAGCAGCGGTTCGGCATAGCCGGTCGCCTCGAGCTCCTCGTCGATCTCTTCCTGGGTGACCGGGTCGGCGCGGCGGCGGCCCTGGCGCTTCTGCCGGCGGGCTTCCAGCATCTCGCGGTAGAGCTCGTTGATCCAGAGCACCACCCATTCCTCGGCGAGGAACCAGCCGGTGGAGGCCGCGTCGTTGGCGAGCCCGAACGGCAGGCCGGCCTCCGCGTCGCTCGGCGCCGGCGCGAGGTAGGGCCGGCCCTCGGAATGATCCATCAGGTCGGTATCGAGCGCGAGCACGATGTGGAAGTCGGAGCCCTCGTCATCCGGCTCGTCGAGCGGCACGATGCGGATGCGCGCCCAGTTCGACGGGCCGCGATAGAAGCCGTCGCCGACGCGGCGCAGCAGCGGCAGCGGCGTCCAGCGGTCGGCGAAGAGTTCGAAGATCTCGCGCTTGCCGACCGAGTATTTCGCCGCCATGCCCCGGGTCTGGCCGCCGATCGGCTCGTCGTCGCGGGTCACCAGCGCGAATTCGCCCGGCTTCGGCAGTTCGCCGCGCGCGGTCGAATCGTGACAGCCCCAGTCGCGCGGCAGCTTGTCGCTGTCGGACTTCAGTCTGAAATCGAGAAACTGTATCCCGCTGCGCGGTATGATCGATACAGTCTTCGAATGCCTGAGACGCTCTTTCAGCGCCATGATGCCACCCTGTTCCGGCCCCGGAAGGCCGATTGCAACCGGCGCTCCCTTCCGGTTGTTATTAAAGAATGAGCGGACCCCGCCATGCAAGGACGGGAGGAAGGCATTCCGAAACAATCATCTGAAGGGATTCCGGCGTCTATTGCGCCTCGACGCCGGGACCGGCTGTCTGCATCAGCGTGCGGGTGAAGTCTTCCGGCGTGACGCCGGCGGCGATGAAGGCCAGCGCGCAGGCGATTTCCGGGTCGGTGAATGGCGAATCCGGCAGCGGCGGGCAGAGCGCGGTGTCGAGGCCGGGCCTCTCGCCGCGGGCAAGCGGGATGTCGGGCTCGATGCCGACGCGGTCGAAGACCCGGCCCGACGGCGGCGTGACCAGCGAGCGCACGAGGGTGAGCGAGCCGCCGGTCGCCTTCACCTTGTAGGTGCGCTGACCGACGCCCTTGCCGTAGGTCTTCTGACCCATCAGCACCGCCCGGCCATTGTCGCGGAGCGCGGAGGCGAAGATTTCCGCGCTCGAGCGGCTGACCCCGTTCATCAGGACGACCACCGGCAGCGCGGCGAAATCCTGTGCCGGATCGGCAATATAGATGCGCGGTTCGGCATCGTGCCGGCTTGTCACCCGGGCGATCTCGCCCGCGGTGAGGAAGAGGTCGGCCAGCTCCACCGCGTCGGTCAGGTAACCGCCCTGGTTGTCGCGGATATCGATGACCAGGCCCCGAACCGGCGTGATTCCCGGCCCCGCCGGCGCCAGCCGGGCGAGGGCGGTTTCCATGCCGGAATCGGTGCGCCGGTTGAAGCGGCGGAGCCAGAGATAGCCGGTATCGCCGAACAGCCTGGAAAGCACCGATTCGGTGCCGATCTCGGCATAGCGGGCGGTGGTCTCGCGCCGGCTGCCGTCGGGCGCTTCCAGCGCCAGGGTGACGCGCCGGCCGGCCTTGCCGCGCAGCCGGGCCGCGACCTCCTCGCGCGGCAGCCCGGCGAGCGGTGCGCCGTCGATGGCGGTGATCAGGTCGTCCGGCAGCAGCCCGGCCTTCTCCGCCGGGCCGCCCGGATAGACCAGCCGGATCGCGAAACCGCGGCGCACCGTGGTGCCGATCATGCCGAGCCGCGCGGTGGCGGCCCCGGCGAACCAGTCGCGGCGGACCTCGAACTGCCGGGCGGTGGCGTAGAAATTGTGCGGTCCGAGCGTTTCGACGAATGCCTTGATGCCGGTCTCCGCGGCGGAGGCCGGCGGCGGTCCGGCGGTGACCGCGTCATGGGCCCGCTGGACGGCGGTGATCGCCTCGGCCATCAGGCGGTCGCGGTCATGCACCTCGCCATGATAGCGCACGATCATGTCGACCACCTCGGTGATGAACGCCATGTCGTCGTCGCCCGGCGGGTCGGCCGCAAGGGCGGGTTGCGAGGCGATAAAGGCCGTGCAGGCGGCGGCCAGCGCCGCAACGCCGGCGCGGGCGATCATGACCCCGCGCCGTACAGCGCCAGGAAGGCCGGGACGCCGCCCGAACGGATCAGCGCGACGGCGCAGCGAAGCTGGTAGTCGTCGGGCTCGGAATTCGAGACGACCGGGCACTTCTCGCCCGCGGCCTCGCCTTTCAGCGGGTGGTTGTCGTTGTCCTTCTCGTCGTTCGGCTGCAGGACGAGGATGTCGGGCTGCAGGCCGGTCTTGTCATTGGACGTACCGTCCGGCTGGTAGAAGCGCATGGTGGTCAACTTGAGCATGCCGAGGTCGCTGCCGAGCCGGAAATGTGTCTGCGCAACGCCCTTGCCGAAGGACCGGGTGCCGAGAATGACCGCGCGTTCGTTGCCGCGCAGACCCCCGGCGACGATCTCCGACGACGACGCGCTGCCACGGTTCTGCAGGATGACCAGCGGCCGGCCGAGCGCGATATCGCCCGGCGTTGCGTTGTTGTTGCGGCGACCTTCGCCGTTGCGCCCGACCGACGACCAGATCAGGCCGTTCTCGAGAAAGGCGTCGGCGACCTGCGTCGCCTGCGACGCGAGCCCGCCCGGATTGTTGCGCAGGTCCAGGATGAAGCCCTTCGGCGCCCCGTTCGGGTCGAGCACCAGTTCGTTGACGGCCTCTTCCAGTCCCGGTTCGGTGGTTTCCGTGAATGTGGTGAGGCGGACATAGCCGATATCGCCGATCCGTTTCGAGGAGGCTGTGGGTACCGTGATCAGCGCACGGGTGATGGAATAATTCTTCGGCGCCTCGCTGCCACGTATCACCGAGATCGACGGCACCACCACCGAAGGATTGACGGTGACGGAGGCCGCCTCGCTGCTCCGCGGCAAGCGCGGCACATCGGTGACGGTCACGGTGGTACGTGGCAGCGAGGCGCCGAAGAATTATTCCATCACCC